>CACWWM010000031.1 GCA_902764565.1 uncultured Eubacteriales bacterium | reverse complement strand
AGTCCTGCCGCAAAGGGGTTTACTGTACCGTAGTCAACCGCCACAAAGTACCTGTGCCGCACATTGTAGGCAGGCATAGCAGTGATAACGTGCTTTTCCTTGTCGAACATCGGGTATACAAGACCCTCAGCTCTTACCCAAAGACCAAGTATGTAACGGCGATAGAACACGCCTGTATACATATTCTCATATCGGTTTTTGATCTCAGCCGATAAGCTGAGGTTATCGTCCATCGTGAAATGAAGATATAAAGCGTTTTTCTGCTTACGCTTTAAGATCCATTCCAGGTAAAACCAATGTGAGGGGTTTTCGGGGTTACAGTTGAACCAAAACTTAGATCCCATAACCGAGCATCGAGCCAAAGCCTGTTCAACAAAGGACCTTGCCATAAGTGCGACCTCATCAAAGAGAACACCTGCAAGCGTCATGCCCTGGATAAGAGAGTAACTGCTTTCGTCCTTACCTCCGAAAAGGTAATAAACATTGGTATGACCGCCGCCCGATATAATGAGTTTATTTTCGGTACGCCGTTCAACTATCGTGTATAAGCCCTCAAGCCATAGAGGCAGGTGTGAAATAACATTACGTCTCAGCGCCTCTATTGTCTTACCGCATATAGCAAATAGCTGTCCGTTATACCGTGACATAGACCAATTGATAAAGCCTATGGACATTGATAGGGTCTTGCCTGATCTGATAGACCCATCACAGATAATTGCGTCATGGTCTTTCAGATTCGGGCGATTCCACCACGTCAGCGTTATCATCTGACGTTTCCCGAATTTCTGGAATGTCATCTACGTCAACCTCCTGTGAGCTGCTTGCCTCTATCATCTCAAACAAGTTATTATCCTTATCGTCTCCCTTTGCTGTACCAAGCTCACCGATAGAGTCAAGGTATAAAGCTATTGCCTGAGTATTGCCCGTCTGAGCCATTTTCACAAGTGCGTCAGCGATCTGGAATTTCTGTGTTAGTTCCTCATCGGGTACACCGAGCTTTTTCAGCCTGTTCCTCACGCGCCCGTCCTTGATAGGTAAGCCCGAATACAGTAATAGCAGATCTGCCATAGCCTGCCGCTTTTTTCGAGCCTCTGCACAAGCCTTGCCGCCTGCTGACTGTATAGCGCGGGCTTCATCTTCTGCCGCAGCGCTTCCCGGGCCGCCCGGAAGCTCTCCTCCCTCGGGCCGTGGGGCAGTTCAAAATCGGCGATGCGGGTGAATCGATCCAGGGCCTCCGCCACCCGCAGGGCGCGCAGGCTGTTGTCCGGCAGAATCCGCTGCAAGCTGTCCAGAGCTTCCACATCCAGCATGAGCTGGTAAGCGTCCTCATTCCAGACGGCAATCACCGTTTCACCCACCGTGCACTGGGGCTCTTTCACCGGCGGGATGGCGGGCCTCTCCGGCGGGCAGGGGCCTAAGGTTTCCAGGCGCAGGCCGTGCCCGGCGTAGCTCTCGATCTGCAAATGAAAGGTTTCCCCCGCCCGGCCTGCGCGGGTCAGGGTCACATAAGCGTGCTTCAAGTCCACGGAACCGATGGCTTTGCCGTTCGCGTACACCAACTGTTCCCCGCCTATCCTGGAAAACAGCACCACCCGCTGCCCTTCGCAGCTTTCGGGCAGCGTTACGTCCGCGAAGAACCAGCCGTATTCCCACATACCGCCCCACTTCGCGCCCACAGGGCAGGGCGACAAAGGCATTTTCTCCGCTTCATCCGGCGCGGGATGGCCCAGGGTGGTGCAGAATTGAAAGGACACCGTGCCCACAGGCGTGTACAGATGGTTTTTCAGCTCGTCCTTCCACATCTCAAAACGCTGGCGAATCTGCCGCCCCAAATCGTACATTCTCATTCCTCCCCGCGCAGGCTTCTCTTTGCTTCCATTATAGCGGAAACCTGAAAAAAGTAAAGCCGGGAAACGGCTTGCGCATATGAAAAAAACTGCCCCCAAGCGGGGGCAGCGGAATAGCGTCGAAGGGATTATTTCTTTTCAGCGCGGCGCAGGAAAGCGGGCACACCCAAATCGTCCCTGGCGTTGGCGGCGGGCTGAGCCGGGGCCTGATACGCCTGCTGCTGATAGGGCTGGACGGCAGGCTGCTGCTGGGGCGCGAAGGGCTGCTGCTGATACACAGGCTGCGCGTAGGGCTGCTGGGGCGCGTAGGGCGCCTGATAGCCGCCAGCAGGGGCCGCCACAGGCCGCGCGCCGCCGGGGAAGAAGGAGTTGTCCCCCTCGTAGGTGGCGGGAGCGGGAGCGTCGAAGCCCTGGGCGTCGCCAGCCTCGGCACGGGGCCGATTCTCATAAGGATTGAAGGAGGGCACCGCCGCGCCGTAGGGCGTAGCCGTGCGGGACTTTTTCTTTTCCCGGGTGGGGAAAGGCGTTTTCTCAAAGCCGGTGGCGATTACCGTGATGCGCACTTCGTCCTTGAGGGATTCGTCGATGCCGGCGCCGAAGATGATGTTGGCTTCGCTGTCGGCGGATTCCATCACCAGATTGGCGGCTTCGTTGATTTCCATGATGCTCATGTCGGGGCCGCCGGTCACGTTGATCAGCACGGCGCGGGCGCCGTCGATCTTGGTTTCCAGCAGGGGGCTGGAAATGGCCTTGTTGGCCGCGTCCACCAGGCGGGTTTCGCCCTTGCCCACGCCGATGCCCATATGGGCCATGCCGCCGGATTCCATGATGGTCTTCACGTCCGCGAAGTCCAGGTTGATCATGGCGGGCACGGCGATCAGGTCGGAAATGCCCTGGATGCCCTGACGCAGCACGTCATCGGCGATGCGGAAGGCTTCCACCATGGTCGTGCCCTTGCTGACCACCTGCAGCAGCCGGTCGTTGGGGATCACCACCAGGGTATCCACGCTCTGCTTCAGATCGTTGATGCCCATCTCGGCGTTCTTCATGCGCTGCTTGCCCTCGAAAGCGAAGGGCTTGGTCACCACGGCGATGGTGAGGCAGTTCATTTCCCGGGCGATTTCGGCCACGATGGGAGCCGCGCCCGTACCGGTGCCGCCGCCCATACCGGCGGTGACGAACACCAGGTCGGCGCCCTTGAGCGCCTGGGCGATTTCTTCCCGGCTTTCTTCCGCCGCGCGGCGGCCCACTTCGGGCACGGCGCCAGCGCCGAGGCCCTTGGTCAGCTTTTCACCGATCTGGATTTTCACGTCGGCCTGGCTCAGGGCGAGGGCCTGACGGTCGGTATTGACGGCAATAAACTGCACGCCCCGGAGATTGGCTTCCACCATGCGGTTCACGGCGTTGGTGCCGCCGCCGCCGCAGCCTACGACCTTGATCGAAGCGAAGGACGGCTGATCAACTTGTACTTCAAAAGGCATTTTTCAATCCCCCTATGTTCATAATCGGCCAGCGGCGAAAGGTCAGCCGCCGAAAAGGCTGCGGAAGAAGCCGCCCACACCGGCACCCGGCCGGGCGTTGGCGGTGGTATCAATCAGCAGATCCAGCAAGCCCAGGGCGCTGGAATAGGCGGGGCTGGAAAGCTTTACAGCCTTGCGGGGCAGCTCCCGCACGGTGCGTTCCATCTTGGCGGCCAGGAATTCCCGTCCGCCCCGGTTGATGGCCAAACCGCCGCCCGTCAGATACACAGGCGACCATTTGCTCAGCTTGGCCCCGGAAGAAATGATGGCGTCCCGAACGGCCTCGCAGATTTCCTCCGCCCGGGGTTCGATCACCTTTTCCACCTGTTCCCGGGTAAAGGTCTTGTTGCTGCCCGCCTGATCCGTCCCCTCGAAGGTGGACTGCCCGGCGGAAAGGCCATAAACGAAAGCGCGCTTGATGTTTTCCGCCGTGGAAAGCGGCACCTCCAGCCCATAGGCCAGATCGGCGGCGATGTGGCCGCCGCCCATGGGGATGTTGGCCAGGCTCACGATCGCGTCGCCCTGCACCATCATCACTTCCGTGGTCAGGTAGCCGATATCCACCAGCACGGCGGCGCGGTCCCTTTCCTCGTCGGGCAGGAACAGCATGGCCTGGCCCACGGGGGTGGACAGGCAACCGTTCACCGCCACGCCCAAGCTGCGGAACCGTTCCTGAACATCCTCCAGGAAAAACTGATCGGCGATCACGAAGGAGATCATGCCGCGCAGCTCATAACCGCGCATGCCCATGGGCTCCAGCGTCTTTTTCCCTTCGTCCACGATGAACCAGGCAGGGCTGCGGTGAATGATGCTGCCGCGGATCTCGCCCAGCTCCTCCACCGCTTTTTCAAACAGGGTGTTGATATCCCTCTCCGTTACCCGGGGATCGGCGCCCTGCAAATCCACCTTTACTTCCACCGTGCGCACAGTGGAAAAATCGCCCGGCACGCCCACATACACTTCCTTGATGCGGGCATGGGACTGATCCTCCGCCGCGTGCAGCGCTTCCGCAATCGCGTCGTTGAGCTGCTCCGGAGCGTTCCAGCGCCCCTCCATGTATCCGTCATAGATCACCGTTCCGGCGCCTACGATGTCGCAGCGCTGACGACCGCTGGTTTCCGCGACGAGCGCCACGATCTTGCTTGTGCCAAAATCGATGGCCGTAACCGTGGTCTTCATCCATCCATCATCCCCTGTTCATTGGCAAAAGAAGCCCCTTCTATTCGGTCCGAAAAAAGCCAAAACTCAAATAACCTATTTCGGTTCACTTTATTGTAACCTTTTTGAGATAATTTGGCAAGCGGAAATCAAGAAAAAAGTCGCACTTTTTTTAAAAAATCTCCTTTTTTTGTGTAAAAAACGCATAGCTTAGGGAACCGGTGGGGTATAAATGGCCTCGCCGGGCACGCTGGCTTCCAGCATGCCCCCGGTTTTGCCCATTTCCCGCAGCTTGGCCACCACCGCCCGCACGGTGCCGATTTTGGCCCGCAGGCTGCTCAGGCCGCCCAGGTGCGCGGAATAACCGTCCCGGGTCACCAGATATATGCTTTCCGGGTCGGTGATATTCAATTCAGAGATCTGCGAAAGCCAGCCCTGCAGCTGCAATTCCTCAAAAAGCGCCTCGTAGGCTTTCATATGCTCCGACGTGCCCGCGACGATCACGCGGCCCACCCGCAGTTCCTTGGGCTTTAAGCCGGTCACCACCACCATATCGTCCGGCGAGCCGCTGTTTACCCGAAGCAGATTTTTTTCCAGCACCATGCCCTGATCGTCCAGATAATAATTCGTGCCCATTTCCTGCACCCGCGCCACGGGCGAGCGCTCCTTCACATAGATGGTGATGGTGTCGGGAAACTGCTTTTCCATCCGCTCAAAAATCAGGTAACGGTGGCTGTTCACGCCCGCGGCGACCTTATTTTCGCTGACGGTGAAATAGCCCACCGGCTTATCCAGCTCCGCCGCCTGAACAACTTCCGCCCAGGAAACGATGCTGATCCCCTGCACCCGCACCCAATGGATGCGAAGCAGGCTTTCGTTCAGGATCACGGATACGGCCAGCACCAGAACCAGCACGCACACCGCCGTGATCACCCCGGAGCGTTTCCGGGGCGGCGGCGGTGCGGGGGGATAGGAAGAAACGTCCTGCGGATACTGCTGTTCCATCTTTTGCCTCCAGGGGCGGCGAACCGCCCGCTTTTTGTTGAGGATTGTTCAGTTCATTGAGGAAGAACACTTTCGCAAAGCTTTCTTTACGGTATTCTTTCGATTTTCGCGCCCAGGCCGGACAGGGTGTCTTCCAGCTTCGCGTAGCCCCGGTCGATGAGGGAAACGTTTTCCACCACGCTCTCCCCCCCGGCGCAGAGGGCCGCGATCACCAGCGCCGCGCCGCCTCGCAGATCCCGGGCCGTCACCCGCGCGCCGTGGAGCCTCTCCACGCCGGAAACCACCGCCGTGCGGCCGCTTACCCGGATATCGGCCCCCATGCGGCACAGATCGGCCACGTGGGACAGCCGGTTTTCAAACACGTTTTCCACGATCACGCTGGTTCCCTCCGCCGTACATGCGGCGGCCAGCATCTGGGCCTGCATATCGGTGGGAAAGCCGGGATGGGGCTGGGTCTGTAAACAGGAAAAGGCTTTGAGGCGTTTCGGCGCGCATAAGCGAAGGCCCGCTTCCTCCCGCGCGATCCGGCAGCCCATTTCCGTTAATTTGTCCCCCACGGGCATCAAATCGGCGGGCCGGATATTGCGCAATAAAATCTCGCCGCCCGTCACCGCCGCGGCGCACAGCAGCGTGCCGCCCACGATGCGGTCCGGGATGGGCGTATAGGAAACGCCGCGCAGCTTTTCCACGCCCTCGATGCGGATCACCTGAGTGCCCGCACCGGATACCCTGCCGCCCATGGCATTCAGGAAGCCCTGCAAATCCTCGATTTCCGGCTCCCGCGCCGCGTTATGCACCGTGGTGACCCCCGGCAGCAGCGCCGCCGCCATCATCACGTTTTCCGTGGCGCCCACGCTGGGGTAATCAAAATATACGTCCCCGGCGCGCATGTTCCCGCCGTCGCAGCGGATCACCCCGCCGTCCTCCTGCACCTTCACGCCCAGGGCGCGCAGGCCCTTCAAATGCAGATCGATGGGGCGCAGGCCGATTTCGCACCCGCCGGGATAGGTCACCGCCGCCCGGCGCAGCTTTCCCAAAATGGGCCCCAGCAGAAAAATGGAGGAACGGATCTGCTTGGACAGGCCCTCCGGCATTTCCCAACGGCTTAAACCCGCGCTGTCGATGCGCGCTTCGTTCCGCCCCATTTCGCACCGGCAGCCCAGCAGCTTCAGGATGTCCGCCATGGCATGCACGTCCCGGATATCCGGGCAATCCCGGATCACCGTTTCCCCTTCCGGCAGCAGCGCCGCCGCCAAAATGGGCAATACGGCGTTTTTCGCCCCCTGAAGCCGCACCTGTCCTTCTATTTTTTCGCCGCCCTGCACCCGAAATCCTTCCACAGTTTCCACCTTCTTTCTTCTTTCAGGCTATGCCAGACGGAAAGAAAGGTGAAAAAGCGAAGGGGACAGAGCGGAGAGTTGAGAGTTGGGAGTTGAGATTTATCATGCTCTTGCTGAGTAAAACGAAAGCACAATATTCATCTTAACTCTAAACTCTCAACTCTAAACTCTCACTCTAAGCTCTGTTTACATGAGGTTCGTTGTGCAGCTCCGGCTGATGTTCAGCACGATGCCCACCGCCGCCATGGTGATGGAAAGGGAGGTGCCCCCCGCACTGAAAAAGGGAAGCGGCAGGCCGGTAGTCGGCAGCACGCCCACCACCACGCCCATATTGATGAACGCCTGCACGGAGATCATGCCCACGATGCCCGCCGAAAGCAAACAGCCGAACAGATCGTCGCACTTTAGGGCAATGCGCATGCCCGCGAACAGAAACGCCAGAAACAGCAGAATCACCGCCACGCACCCGGCCAGGCCGAAGTCCTCCCCCACGATGGCGAAAATGAAATCGCTTTCGGGGTAGGGCAAATAGGCGTATTTCTGCCGTCCCTGGCCCAGGCCCATGCCGAACAAGCCCCCGGAACCGAAGGCGATCAGGGATTGGGACAGCTGATACCCTTCGTCGCTCATTTTGGCGAAGGGATCGGTAAAGGAAAGCAGCCGTTCCCTTCTGTATTCCGCGCTCCATGCGTAATACGCGCCCACGGCCAGGCCGCCCGTGCCCAGCAGCAGCATGTGCCGCCATTTGGCCCCCCGCAGCATCACCATCAAAACGCTGACGATGATGATGGTGCCCGCCGTGGACAGATTGGGCTGTTCCAGAATCAAAAGGAACATGATCCCCGGCACGATCAGCACCGGCAGAATCCCCGTCCACAGCTTTTCCACCTTCTTGCCCCGCACCGTCAGCGTCATGGCCATGAACAGCACGGCGGCATATTTCGCCAGTTCCCCCGGCTGGAAGGACAACGGGCCCAGGGTGAGCCACCGCCGGGAGCCGTTGATGGACGTGCCGATGCCGGGGATCGCCACCAGCAGCAAAAGCAGGAAGCTGAGCAGTACCCCGCCCACCACCACCTTCCTGCGCCCCCAAAACACATAAGGCACCCGGCAGGTGATCGCCATGGCGACCGCCCCCACCGCCGCGCCGAACAGTTGCTTTTTGACCTCGGAAAGCGGGTCTCCCCCGTCCTGGGCCTTATAATACGTAGCGCTGAACAGCGTAAGCAGGCCCAGCATCATCAGCATGGCCATGATGGTGAGCAAGGTTTTATCCACCGGCTTGGGGCGGCGGCGCGGCGCGGTCGTGAGCATCTCTCTTCCGCCTTTCTGTTTTCCGTATCCTTTTCTTTTGCGCTGAAAAACAGAAAGGCGCATCTGAAATGCGCCTTGCCGCTGATTATCCTTTGTAATTATTTCAGTTTATGCACGATTTCCTTAAAAATCCGTCCCCGCTGCTCGTAATCCTCGAACATATCGAAGGAAGCGCAGGCGGGAGACAGCAGCACGTTTCCGCCGGGCCTGGACAGGGCGCGGCAGGTTTCGACGGCCTCCTGCATGCTGCCCGCGTGGTGAATGTTTTTGTACCCGACCTTTTTCAGCGCCGCTTCGATCTGATTCGCCGTCACGCCGATGAGCACGCAGTTTTCGATCAGGGGGGTTTTCACGATTTCTTCCGCCAAAGCGTCGAAGGACACGTGCTTGTCGTACCCGCCTAAGATGAGGGCGGTGGGGGCCTTCATGCTCTGCACCGCCTTGATGGTGGAGTCCACGTTGGTGCCCTTGCTGTCGTTGATGTAGCGCACGCCGTCCAGTTCCCGGGTGAATTCGATGCGGTGCTCCACCCCGGGGAAGGTGCGCATGGCCTGACGGATCACCGGCGCGGGCACGCCCCGGGAGAAAGCCACCGCGGCGGCGGCCAAAGCGTTTTCCAGGTTGTGGGGGCCGGGAATTTTCAGCTCGTCCGCGCCGCACACGTTCTTTTCTTCATTGCCGATGCGCACCACGATTTTGCCGTCCCGCACAAACGCGCCCTGCTCCACTTCCTGCTGCCGGGAGAAGAACAGCACCTGGCTTTTTAAGCCCTTGGCCATCTTCCGGCAGATTTCGTCGTCGTAGTTCAGCACGGCGAAGTTGCTGCCGTCCTGGGCGTCGAAAATGTGACGCTTTAAGCCCGTATACACCGCCATGGTGCCGTGGCGGTTCAAATGATCCTCCGTCACGTTCAGCACGGCGGCGGACAGGGGATGGAAGGTTTCGGTGGTTTCCAGCTGGAAGGAGGAAACCTCCGCCACCACCACATGGTCGTATTTGCTGTCCAGCGCCGCGGCGGAAATGGGATAGCCGATGTTGCCGCACACGTGGACGATCTTTCCCGCCGCCTCAAAGATAGCGCCCAGCAGGGACACGGTGGTGGTCTTTCCGTTGGTGCCGGTGACGGCCACCAGGGAGCCTTTCAGGATGGTGGAGGCCATTTCCATTTCGCCGGTGACCCGAACGCCCTTTTCTTTCGCGGCTTTCACGATGGGCGCGTCGATGGGCACGCCGGGGCTGATCACCAGCACGTCCTGGCCGTTCAGGGCGTCGATGCCGTCCTCGCCCATGCGGAAGGCGATGGGCAGGCCGTTCAGCGCGTCCAGCTTATCCCCGAAGGCTTCCCGGGGCTTCATATCGCTGACGGTGACGGCGGCTCCTTCCCGGCACAAAAGCTGAGCCGCGGCAATACCGCTGCGGGCCATGCCCACGATCAGCACCTTTTTGCCGGCCCACTGATTCTCTTTTTCGTTAGCGTTTGCGCAGCGCTTTTTGGGCGTTCCGTAATACAGTTCCTTCTGCATGTTCGTCACCCCGCTTTACCTTAATAAAAATGGGTCATGGAAAGTACGGCGATTACCGAAAGCACCAGGGTTACGGCGGCGTACATGAGCACGATCTGGTTTTCCTTCATGCCGCACAGCTCAAAATGATGGTGCAGGGGGGACATTTTGAAAATGCGTTTCCCCTGGCCGTACTTTTTCTTGGTGTACTTGAAATAGGTGGTCTGGATCATCACGGAAACGGAACTCATGATGCAGGTGAAGCAAATGGGGATCAGCAAAAACTGGCACTTCATCAGCATGGCCACGCCCACCATGGCCCCGCCGATGAACATGCTGCCGGTGTCCCCCATGAAGATTTTGGCCGGGTGGCGGTTGTACTTAAGGAAACCCAGGGAAGCGCCCGCCAGGGCAAAGCACAGCAGGGCAATGATGGGGAACCACGCCTCCTGATTCGTCATGGGAAAAGCATTGGTGATGGACAGGCCGTTTGCGTTAATTGCCGTACCTATGAACAGGGCGATCAGCCCGAAGGCCGCCATACCCACGATGGTAACGGAAGAAAGGATGCCGTCCACCCCGTCCTGCAAATTGGCGCTGTTGGTAATGAACATCACAAGCACAGTCATGATGGGGATATAGAACCAGCCCAAATCCCAGGTAATGCCCGTAAAGGGAACGATCACGTCGCTGCCCACATAGAAAAAGCAATACAGGGAAAAGATCAGGCCGACGATCATCTGCCCGATCAGTTTTTGCTTGGGTTTTAAGCCCTCGTGGTCTTTTTTTACGTCCTTGATGTAGTCGTCCGGGAAGCCGAAGAGCGCCATGCAGCCCACCGTGATGAACAGCACAGGCCAAAGCGCGTTGTCCAGACCGAAGGACCATTTTTGTTTGATACCCACAGCCGCCGTGATCACAACCGTGGTCAGCACCGTTGCCAGCGCCGTGACGATGCCGCCCATATTCGGCGTGCCCTGCTTGGCCAAATGGGCCTTGGGACCCAAATCATAGATAGTCTGGCCGAACTTGAGCTTCTTCAGGTACGGCAGGAACTTGGGCATGATCAGCAGCACGATGGCCAGGGCCATCACCGCCGCAATCGCGCAGTATGTAAACATGTTGTATCCCCCTATCGCAGTATAGCAGAGCGT
>CACWWM010000030.1 GCA_902764565.1 uncultured Eubacteriales bacterium | reverse complement strand
GAACAGCCGGCCCGTCCGCCGCCCGCGCAGGCACAGGCACAGGCACACGCACAGGAAGCGCAGGCGCAGGAGGATCGGACGCAGCCGCCCGAACGGGTGTGGGTGTGAACAATCACGGGATGCCCGCCGCCGAAGCCGGAGCCGCCCCGGTAATTATCATTCCGGCAGGCTTTCACAACGAGAATAATGATGCCAACGGGAATCAACATGCTCAGCGCCATGAAACCCCAATCCTCATCATCCGTTTTCACTTTGGTGGACTGCTGATTTGCATCCAGGGTCATGAAATAGCTCCGGGGATAGACTGCCTCCGCCCGCAGCCGTTCACCCTTCCGCAGGGCGGTTTTCCAGAAGAGATAGCCGTTTTCTTCCGTTTCCGCGTTGGAGGACTGCACCCCCGCCGCGTTCCAGCGGATTACGGCGTTTTTCACTTCGATCTTGTCAAACCAGCCGGGGGTGAGGGAGAAGCGCACCGTATCGCCATCCAGCACGAACAGATAAGCCTGATGCAGGGAAAAATCGAAGGATACCGTTTCTCCCGCGTAATATTTCCGGCTGAAGGTGATTTTTACATAAGAGCCGCCGTCGGACAGATAGCCGATCTTTTTGATGTTCCGGGAAATAGCGGCGAAGCTGTCGGCATGCTGATTGGGAATGCCAATCTTCACCCATTCCAGAGGGCCTTCGGCTTTATCATCCAGCACCAGCCAGTCTACGTGATAGGTCAGGTCCGCCGTGCCGTCCTCCCGCAATTGCACGCTGACGCCGTAATTCTGGATCTCGTCCAGGTCCTTGGCGAAAGCGGAAAGGGGCGTCAGGCAAAGCAGCAGCACGAACAAAACAAAGATCTTTTTCATCAGCAGCCCTCCTTTTTCAGCGGGCATTCATGGGTCATTTTAGCGGAGTAGTCACGGATCGTCGCGGCGGCGGGGCTGTTCCAGATACGAATCCAATCGCCGCTCAGCAGATTGCCAAGAGGCTTGCCCGACAGCCAGCTCTGGCAGGGCACCACATCGCCGTTGGGCGCTACGGCCATATTGGAAAGGCAGGCTCCGCAGGAGGGCACCATGAGGCCCAGCTCCCGCAGGGTTTCCTCCTTCACCCAGCCGGGAGACGTGAAAGAAAGCTCCATTTCGTTTTCGGCGCAGTACGCGGCGGCGGCGCACAGGGTTTCTGTCAATTGCATTTCGGTCAGCTGCGTGGCCTGGCTGTTCTTTTCCCTGGCGTTGCCGGTCAGGATGAGACTGGAACAGGACACGTAGCCCACGCCCATATCCCGCAGGACTTCCAGCGTTTTCACGTATTCCCCGGCATTCAGGCTGCAAAGCGGCGTGTTCACGCTGACGCTGAGGCCCGCTTTCAGGGCGTTCTTCAAGCCCTCCATGGTTTTATGATGATTCTGCGCGCCCACCAGGATGTTGTGGGCGGTTTCTTTGGCAGCATACAGGGTGATCTGGGCGCTGTCCAGGCTGGCGTCGTACAGGGCGCGGGCCAGGTCCGCCGTCAGGTTCACGCCGTTGGTGTTCAGCCGGGTCACGAACCATTGGGCGTATTCCACCAGCTCCACCAGGTCGCCGCGCAGGGTAGGTTCCCCGCCGGTGAAGGTCAGCTGGGGAATATTGGCTTTTTTGCAAGCGTCGATCACCAGCTTCCATTCCGCCGTGGAAAGCTCCTTCACTTCCGCCTCCGGCTGACCGGCGGCGTAGCAATGCAGGCATTTCTGGTTGCAGTGCCAATGGCCGTCCTTGGTCATGGCGGATACCATCAGGTCCATCCGATGGGGCGCGGTCATGTAAGGCGCGTATTCGCCCAGAGACAGATATCCGATCTCTGTTTCCGGCTTCCGTCCGTATGCCACGTCCATCAGCGCCCGCAGCATGGTTTCCAGATCCTTGCGGATGGTTTCACGGGACGTTCTGGGAAACACGCGGCAGGTATCGCTTACCGTCTGCTCCACGATCCTGTCCAGGTCCTCCTGGGACAGGGACTGATCCGGAAGCTGATTCACCTGAGCGATGAAATTATTCAGCAGCACCGTCCAGCTTGGATTCACCGGAATGATGTCCTGCCCGTTGAGGATGACCACAGACGGCTCCCTCATAGGATGCTTGGGAGGCACCAGATGGATGCGCACCACGCCCGGCCCACGCGGATTCAAGGTGGTATGCGATACGCCGGTAAAGCTGGTTTTCATGTATTTCCATTCCCGTAAATTCATAGTGTCCTCCTTTGCTCTTTTTCAGGGAGAGCAGCGCATCCGCCGCATCCTTGCAGCAAAACCATGATAGCAGAGAGAACCTTGCTATGCAAGGGGAAATGGCCAAAATGTCGGCGGAAGCGGTCAAAATGTCATCCGGCAAAGCGCTTGCTTAACGCACGCTTTGGCTGCGAAGGCGCCGCTCTTTTTCCGGCGAAAATGTCCCAACTCAACGTGATTGCATGTTTTGGGGCGCAAAATCATAAGAACGACGATCCTGCCCGTAATCGGCTGCTTTTTTTCATTTGTCAATGGCAAAAAACGTGATGCGCAGCAGCTTTGACTGTCGCTTCAAAAAACGCTGAAAAAACGAAAAAAAATCTGAAATAGTTAAAAATATTGAATTTGAGAGAGCCCCTTTTCTTTTCATCACATGAAATAAAGTAAAATGGCAAATCATCAATTTGACTTACTTTGATCTTTGATTTATAATACAGTCACCATCAAGGGAAGGGGATCGAAAGAGAACCAACCTGGAGATGGAAAACGAAATGCGACCCTGCAACACTGGCGAAAAACCAAGCGGTACAAGGCCAAATGATTGGAGGTTTGCATGATGAGTACTTATCTTCCTACCGTGTTTGGCGAAAACCTGATGGACGTGTTTGATGATTTCGACCGCAGCTTCTTCCGTGGTTTCAATCGTCCTGAGCATGTTCTTTACGGCAAGAACGCCGCTCACATGATGAAAACCGATGTGAAGGAAACCGAGGAAGGCTATGAAGTGGACGTTGAGCTTCCCGGCTTCAGGAAGGAAGAAATCAAGCTGGAGCTGAACAGCGGCTATCTGACCATCTCCACTGAAAAGAGTCTGGAGAAGGAAAAGAAAGGCAAGGTCATCCGCCAGGAGCGTTATGCTGGCACGATGCAGCGCAGCTTCTACGTGGGCGGCAGCATTACCGAAGAGGATATCAAGGCCAAGTATGAGAACGGTGTGCTAAGCCTGCTGATTCCCAAGAAAGAAGCGAAAAAAGAACCTGAAAAGAAAACCATCCTGATCGAGGGATAAAGGATAGGTTCTCTTGCCCGTCGGAGCAATCCGGCGGGCTTTTCTTTTCTCCGGGAGCATATACCCTAACCGCCTTTTGTACCTGCCGTATTTTGCGGTTTTGTACGAAAAGGCCAGTTTTTTCTTTTGATTGATTATCAAAGAATCATCATACAGTTGGATCGGCGCTGGAGCGAGCAGTGAACGAAAAGGACTTGCGAATCATCTGTAAACTGTTAAGAAATCATTGAAATATTTAAAACGGTCAAACCATTTTTCTGAAATGACCAATATTGACGTACAAAACTCTTGCTGTCCGGAAATAAATGTGCTATCATGCCTGTGAAAAAATGCTCTGTCTGTGTTCGCTTTGCAGCACAAAAACAGGAGGCGCGATGGCAATATGCGCTATACAAATCCGATTCTGTTGGGAGATTATTCGGATCCGGACGTGATCCGGGCAGGAGAGGATTTTTATATCACCGCGTCTTCCTTTACTTATGTACCCGGACTGCCGGTGCTTCATTCCCGCGATCTGGTGCATTGGGAGCTGATCGGCTACGCGGCGCGGCGGCTGCCCTTTGAGCGGTACAACCGGCCCGCCCACGGCTGCGGCATCTGGGCCCCCAGCCTGCGCTGGCACAACGGCATGTTTTTTATTTTTGTCTGCATGCCGGACGAGGGCCTGTTCGCGTTCACGGCCAAAGATCCCGCCGGAGAATGGGAGTGCCACTACGTCAAGGACGTTACGGGCTGGATCGATCCCTGCCCCTTCTTTGACGACGACGGGCGGGTGTGGCTGGTACACGGCTTCGCGGCGAGCCGCGCCGGGATCAACAACGTGCTGTATCTGCACGGAATGTCCGCAGACGGGCTGCACGTGATGGATAAAGGCAAAATGATCTATGACGGGGCGGATCACAACGACGTTACGGTGGAAGGCCCCAAGATGTACAAGCGGGACGGGTATTATTGGATTTTATGCCCCGCCGGCAGCGTGAAGCCCGGCTATCAGCTGGCCCTGCGCGCCCAAAACATATACGGCCCCTATGAGCGCCGCGTGGTGCTGAGCCAGGGCAGCACGCCGATCAACGGCCCCCATCAGGGCGGATGGGTAGACGACGGCCACGGCAAGGATTGGTTCGTTCACTTTCAGGATATGGACGCCTATGGCCGGGTGACGCATTTGCAGCCCGTCGATTGGTCGGACGGCTGGCCGATCATGGGGAAAAAGGGCGCGCCCGTGCTGGACGGGCAAATCGATCTGCCGCCCTTTGCCGCCGAAATCCCCACGTCGGATGATTTTCAGCAGGGCCTTGGCAGGCAATGGCAGTGGCAGGCCAACCCCAACAAAAGCTGGTATACGGAATTAAACCCCGGCCTGCGGCTTCATGCCGCGCCGTCGGAAAGCCTGTTCAACGCGGGCAATTTCCTTTCCCAGCTGATGCAGTACCATGATTTTGACATGGACGTGCTCTTTTATACGCATGCGCAGGACGGGGACATCTCCGGCGTGGGCATGATGGGATACACCTATTACTTTATTGCTTTGGGGCAGGGCCGGGTGAGCCTGAAAATGGGGATGGCTGCGCCGGTGAACCGCTGGGTGCCGGAGCGCGTGACCGAAACGCCTATTTCGGAAGCCATGTGGCCTTACGCTGAAATCCTGTTCCGGATGCGTGTGCGGCATGGCAACGTGAGCTTTTTCTATGGCAGCAGCCAGCGTTCCCTGCGGCCCATGGGCGGCGAATACCCCATGGCCTGCGGCGGATGGACGGGGGCGCGCCCCGGCCTGTTCGTGCTTAATACCCAGGGCCGATGGGGCGGCTGGGCGGACGTGAAATATGTAAAGATCTCCAACGAATAACGCACGGTACAGGGAAAGAGAAAACCGGGGGAGGAGCGTCCGGCGAAACGCTTTGCGGGCCCCCCTGGCGCGAAGTACCCAGGATAACCCTTGCCGACAGATCCCAATTTGCAAACAGGTAAGCTGAACATTTTACAGGAGGGAGCAACACGCATGACCATTTATATCTGCGGCGATTCCACCGCCGCCAGCTACAAGCCGGAGGAAGCGCCCATTACCGGGTGGGGACAGGTGCTGAACGAATTTGTGCAGGGGGTCCGGGTGGAAAACCGGGCCATGGCGGGGAGGAGCACCAAGTCCTTCCTGTCCGAGGGGCGTTTGCAGAAAATCGAAATGGAAATACAGCCCGGCGATTTGCTGCTGATCCAGTTTTCCCATAACGACGAAAGCGATCTGGTGTGGCGGCATACCGACCCCTGGACATCCTTTTATCACAACCTGGAAATCTTTGTGGATACCGCCATCCTCCACGGCGCGCGGCCCGTGCTGATGACGCCCATCTGCCGCCGTTGCTGGCGGGACGGGAAGCTGCTGGAATCCCACGAGGATTACCCGGATGTGATCCGCACCCTGGCGGCCCAGCGAAACGTGCCGCTGATCGACATGTACGCAAAGAGCTTCCGGTATGTGGGCGAGCTGGGCGACGAGGAGAGCAAAAAGCTGTACCTGCATTTGGAAAAAGGCGTTTACCCCGCCTGGCCCAACGGGAACGCGGACGACACCCACACCAAGCGCGCCGGGGCGGAAGCCTATGCCCGCATGGCGGCGGAAGGGCTGAAGGAGCTTGGAGTTGTGCCGGATTGAACGCTTTAAGTCAGCAAAAGAGTTGAGAGTTGAGAGTGGAGAGTTGAGAGCGGAGAGTTGAGATTTATATCGTCAATCAAATCAGGATGCTCTTGTGATGAACATGATATCATCTCAACTCTCAACTCTTCACTCTCCACTCTGCCTTAAAGTGTCCTGCAAATAAATGATAAACAGATGAAAAGAGGAATGTGCTGTGTATATCATTGCTAAGGACGGCAGCGGAGATTTTACCTCCATTCAGCAGGCCATCGACGCTATTCCCGGCGGCGGACGCGCTCCCGCCATCCTGCTGCTGCGCATGGACGAATACAAGGAGCGCGTGGTGGTGGACAAAGACAACGTGCGCATCATCGGCGAAGCCCGGGACCGCACGGTGATCACCGCTTCCGGCTGCGCCAAAGATTTGGATGAAAACGGGAACGAGCGCGGCACTTTTTTAAGCGCCACCTTCACGGTGACGGGGCATAACGTGGAAGTGGAAAACCTGACCATCCGCAACGACGCCGGGG
Source organism: uncultured Eubacteriales bacterium (assembly GCA_902764565.1). GTDB lineage: Bacteria > Bacillota > Clostridia > Christensenellales > Aristaeellaceae > RUG563. The sequence goes on along the minus strand of CACWWM010000030.1, from coordinate 7,677 downwards.
ACGGACGGGACGTGGGCCAGGCCGTTGCGGTGTACGCGGCGGGGGATCGGGGCGTGTGGCGCAACGTGCGCATGATCGCCCATCAGGATACGCTGTTCTGCGGCCCGCTGATGCCCAAGGTGGTGAATTTCATCGCGCCCCGGCAGGGCAGGGCAGAGGTGGTGGAATCGGTGGGCGACAGCCCGGTGACCCACAGCCGCCAGTATTTTGAGGATTGCTTCATTCAGGGGGACGTGGACTTTATCTTTGGCCCCTACCGCTGCTGGTTCGAGCGCTGCACCCTGTTCATGAACGCCCGGGGCGGGCTGTATACCGCCGCCAATACCGCCGAGGGACAGCCCCACGGCCTGGTGTTTCACAATTGCAGGCTCACCGGCGAATGTGCGGAAGGTCAGGCTTTCTTGGGCCGTCCCTGGCGTCGGTTCGCCCGCACCGTGTTCCTGAACTGCGAGATGGACGGGCATGTAGCGCCCCTTGGTTTCAGCGATTGGGACGATGTGAAGGTGGTCACGGAACGCTATGCCGAATTCGGCACCACCGGCGCGCGGGCGGATCAAAGCACCCGTCACCCCAGCCAAAAGCGCATGACCGCCCAAGACGCCGCATGCGTGACCCTGCCCGAGGTCATCGGCGGCTGGGACAATTGGCGGCCCGACAGGCGGGTGCCCACCTGGTTCCTGTGCGGCGATTCCACCATGGCCAATTACCCCGCCAGCCGGTATCCCATGATGGGCTGGGGGCAAAAGCTGCAAGCGCAAATCAGCGAAAACGTCTATGTGGAAAACTGCGCCGTGAACGGCCGCAGCAGCAAGAGCTTCATCGCGGAAAAACGGCTGAATTTCATCGAATTGTGCCTGCGGAAGGGCGATAAGCTGATCGTATCCTTCAGCCACAACGACGAAAAGCCCGACGCGGAGCGGAGCACCGACGCCCGGATCACTTATCCCGAATACCTGGGCATGTATATCGACGCGGCCCGGCGGCAGGGGGCGGAACCTGTCCTGGTCACGCCCATCCCCCGGCGGCTGTTCAACGAGGAAGGCAAGCTGATCCCCACCCACGGCGCATACCCGGACGCCATGCGGAATGCGGCGGACTATCGCGGCGTGCGGCTCATCGACCTGGAAAAGGCCGCCGCCAAGATGTTCGGTTTGGCGGGGCCGGAAAACACCAAGCGCCTGTTCTGCCATGTGCCCACGGGCAGCAAAAACTATCCCGACGGGCTTTCGGACAACAGCCATTTGCAGGAGGAGGGCGCTGCCCGCATTGCCGAGCTGTTCCTCTCCCGCATGCAGAATCCCCGTTGGACGGAGGACGGCCTGGAAAACGTGGAGTCCAATGATTATGCCGATTTGATCGCCCGGGAGGACAGCGTGCTATGCTGACCGCGTACCAGCCCCGTTCGGCGGAAATCGTGGCGGACTGCACGTTCCGAAGGAACGGGCTGCTGAACAAAATCGGGTGAACAGCTCCCTTTTTTGCTGTATCTTAGTGCAGCAGTTCAAAGCATTCAGCACCTCTTGGCCGAGGAACGCGCGTGGAAAGCCCCTGCCAGCACCTTGGCCGAATCCTTCAGCCGCTGATGCCGCACATGGGTCGCATCAAAATGCACGGTGGCAAAGGCCAGCTGCATCACAGGGCCTGAGCCGAACGCGCAGATCAGCGTACCAACGCCCACGGGCCCGCCCAGCAGCCAGCCGATCAGGGTGGCCGTGCTCAGCAGCGCGATGCTCACCGCGCCGATGGGCGTCCGCTTCGCCCGTTTTGCCAGCCCTACCAGCAGCGTGTCCCGCGGGCCGCAGCCCAGAGAAGCGATCATGTAGGTATATTGGGTGTAAGCCAATATGAACAGGCCGATCAGCATCACAGGAATTCCCGTCCAGAGGGAACCGCACGCGGGAACGGCGTGAACCCAATTGAAGAAATCCACCGCTTTCCCAACCACCACGGCGTCGATGAACATGGCAACGCCGATGGGCTCTTTGAGCAAAATATCAATCACCAGGATGGAAAGGGACACTGTGATCGAGGCGTTTCCGTACAGGATGCCCAGACTTTTGGACAGCCCCAGGTTGAGCACGTCCCATGGGCCCGCGCCGATATTGGCCTGAATCGTCAGGTACACCCCGAAGCCGTTAACGAACAGGCTCACCGCCGCGATCAGCATATTCAGCAGAATCGCCCGGGGCGTGCGGTTTTCTCGAAGATCGGTTGTCATGGTTTTCCTCGTTCATGCGGACGGTTCAGCGCCGTCTTTGTCTTTCCAAAGAATATCCTGTCATTTTTCCAGCTTCAGGGGATGCTTCCCTCCGGCGGGAATATCGATCTGCCGAACGTCCTCCGGGCTGTTTTCCAGCAGATTCAGCATCCATTCCTTCGCCAGCGTGCGGGTTTCCGCCTCGCGCCATTTCTGGCAATTTTCATCCGCCAGGAGCGCGGCGTTCTTTTCGGGCGTCATTTCTCCGCCGGCCAGCAGCATATACGCGGAAACGAACCACGCAATGGCCGCCTCGTCGTCGGCATAGGGCGTGGTTGACAGGGTGCCCCGGGCCATGGTGTCTGCCAGGGCATAGGCGCCTTCCCGCAGGGCGATATAGAAGGGCGACTGCGCGTCATAAATCCCTTCCGTATGCCAGCGGAAGCCGGTCTCCTCTTTTTCCACGATCCCCACCCAGCCCGGATAAGCCTGGGGCCGTCCCACGATGATTTGCCGCAGCCCTTTCTCCTCCGCCGTGGCAAAGCCGTGATCATGGCCGCATAAATACAGGCCCGCGCCGTATGCCCGGAGCACCTGGCTGAGCGCGTTTGCGCCGGGGGTGCGTTCGTTCCGATCCGGCGGCAGGATGGGATGATGCCCGCAGGCCAGCACCGGCGTTCCATCCGGCAGGGCTTCCAGCGTTTCCTGCAGCCATACCAGGGTGCTTCCGCCGATACCGCCGTCCGCCTTGAACCCCAGGGCGCCGTCCCGCATGTTGGTATCCAGCAGCAGCAGGCAGGTGCCGCCCCGCGTCATCACCGCGCAGCTTGCCGTTTCCTTATCCTGGCTGAAAGCCTGATTCCAGCCATACGCCCCGTATTGAGCCCGGAATTCCTTCGGCCCCATCCGGAGCGCGCTGTAATCATGGTTGCCGGGAAGGATGTACACCTCCGCCCCGCTCTGCCGCCTGATTTCCTCCGCCATTTCCAGCACCAGAACGTGTTCCTCCGGATGGGTATTGTTGGTATTGTCCCCCAGCAGCAGCACCGCGTCCTTGCCCCGCGCGGCCTGCACAACCGCCTCCAGCATCGCCGCGTGCTCCTGGGTTTCCTCGGTTAAGTGGGTATCGGAAATCACCAGGAAGCGCTCCGGCTCCGTGCTTTCTCCCAAGGCGGCGCAAACGCACACCGTCAGCGCCGCCATGATCAGAACGCCCAACAGAATCATCCGCTTTTTCATGGTCAGAGGGCCCTTTCTTTTTTCTGTCCCGCGCGGTTCTCCCTTTTCGGGAAGCCTGCGATCCCGCAAATCCGGGTCACAGAACGACCGCCATCGAAGTATACTATAATTTCCAGTTTTTTGCTACCTTTTTCTTCTCTTAACATAAAAAAGAACCGCCTCTGATGTGAAGCGGTTCATCAGACCATCAATCCCCTGGGATGCATCGAAGGCCCCGGGCAGGCAAATGTAATTTGCTTCCTATATCAATTTCTGGCCGTAAAATGAGCGTTCCCGGCACTACTGGCCGGGAACGCCATTTTACAAGAAATTGATGCAATCCCTCGAAAGCCTGCTTTAGCGGGCTTTCGAGGGCCGCGCATTGACTTTGTCAATGCGCGGGTTATTTCGCGATCTTTCTGGCGAGCCACACGACCAGGCAGGAACCCGCCACGGCGAGCAGGATGCTGGATACCCATCCGTCGCTGCCGATGCCCAGCAGGTTGCCCAGGAATCCGCCGACCAGGCCGCCGATGATGCCGAGAAAGGCGTTCTGGAAAAAGCTTTTGGGATTTCCGTTCATGATCTTGTTGGCGATGGCCCCGGACAGCGCGCCAATGACCAGAGAAGCTAACAGATGAAGCAGCATATGGTTTCACTCCTTACGATCTTACGTGTTTTTTCGGCGGTTTGGCAATTGCTTTGCCGCGCATGTATTATATGCGGGCGCGGCGCTTTTGTCAATTGAGGCGGGATCATTCCACCCGGGCTTCCACCGCCATGGCAGCCTTATCCTGCGCCTTGCTGACGAAATCGCTGACGGCGGTGTTGATATCCGGGCCGCGGAAAGCGTACCGGGTGCCCAGCAGGAGGCCCGCGAACAGCACGATCAGGGAGAAGGGCCAGACCAGAACCATCAGCAGCGCCATCACCGTGATGGGCATGGCCGCCATCTCATTGCCCTTGCGGCTGATGACGAACTGGTTCTTGTTGCCCAAGGCGAATATCTTTTTGATCCAGGCGCCCAGCTTGGACAGGCTTCCTTTTACTTCGCAGCCGCGGGCGGAACGGCGGGTTTCTTGGGCCTTTTCCTTGGTNNNTTTCTTGGGCCTTTTCCTTGGTGGTGAATTCGGGCGCGCCGTTCACCTTGCCTTCGCTTTCCAGCAGCACCAGGGCGTCCAGCATGTCCCAATCGCTGGTTTCCAGGGCGGCTTTCGCTTCCTCGTAGGTGACGTTGGCCTTGGCCCGCAGGTTTTCTACCATTTCGTAATGATCCATTTTTATTTCCTCCTTGGCGTTGAAGCCGGTTTCTTTTCTGCGCTTCCCGGGGAGAAGTTTTTTTGCTCTCCCTTGGAACGGTTATAGCATAACCCACGAAAATGAAAGAAACAGGGGGAAAATGATTAGAAAAGCATGAGAGTATCAAAAGGGAATTCTCATGCTCAAACCATCAACAAACCCCGGGATGCATCGAAGGGCCCGCAGGCCCTTCGATTTTTAATCCGCAGGCGGCGGCGTGTACGTCGCCGAGGAGCGGTCCTTGACCGCTTCCTCTATCAATTTCTGGCCGTAAAATGAGAGGCTCCGACCCAACGGGTCGGAACCGCCATTTTACAAGAAATTGATGCAACCCATCGAAAGACTGCTTTAGCAGACTTTCGATGGCAGTGCATCGACTTTGTCGATGCACTGAGCATGAGAATATCAAAAGGAAATTCTCATGCTATGGGCTGCTTGGTCAGGCGAAAACCGGTATTGATGAAGCGCCGGCAATCGTGTATAACAAGGAAAGCGGTATGATGAACGCCGCGCCTTCAATTTTTTTTGTAAGATTTCGCCGCGATCCGCGTCCAATAAAGTGAAAGGGGGAGGGAACGCAATGCAGGCCGATACTTTTGATCAGATCTATCAAAGCTATTTCGACCCGGTATACCGTTATGCGCTCTCCCTTTCCGGAAGTCCGCAGACGGCCGAAGAGATCACGCAGGAAACCTTTTTCAAGGCGCTGCGCTCCCTGGATCAGTTTCAGGGCAGAAGCAGCCTGAAAAGCTGGCTCTGCGCCATAGCGAAAAACCTGTGGCTGTCCGAGCTGCGAAAGAAAAAGGATCAGCCGATTGACGACGCCCTGCCGCTGCCCGATCCATCCTTTGGACCGGAAGAAGCCCTCGTTCGTCAGGATGAAAGCATGCGCATCCACCGGCTTCTCCATTGCTTGGACGAGCCCTATCGGGAGGTATTCACCCTTCGCACATTAGGACAGCTGAGCTTCCGGGATATTGGAGAACTCTTCGGCAAATCGGAAAACTGGGCCTGCGTCGTCTATCACCGGGCCCGCGCGAAGATCAAGGAGAAAATGGAGGAATGAGCATGAAACTGCCTTGCGCTGTAACGCGCGATTTGCTGCCGCTTTACGCTGAAAAAATGGTGGAGCCGGAAACCGGGGAGCTTATTGACCAGCACCTGAAGGACTGCCCGGCCTGCCGGGAAAAGCTGTCGGAGCTGAACACCGATACGGGCGCGCCCGTGGAAACGGCGCAGCCGCTTCAATCGCTGAAAAAGCAGATCCGGAAGCGCCGCCGGTATGCCGCGGCCATCGCCGCGCTGTGCGTGTTCGTCGCGGTCTTCACCTGCTTCTATCACGGAAACAAGATGCGGCTGGTTCCCTGGGAAGAGGGATTGATCGAAGTCAAAGGCATAGAAGCAAGGCCCTGGCAGGAAGTATATGGGGAAGACGCCGTTCCCGCCGAATCGAAGGGAGATACGGTAAACGTGCTGGCGCTTCGGGCGGACAGCCGGATCAGCGGAACCCGTGAGAGCCTGTTCCGGGATGAGGATGGTAAAAGTACGCTCATTTTACAGGGCTGGACGTCGCAAAGCGGCAGCACGGCAAGGGAATATCATGAAATGGTGTTCTCTCCTGTGCCGGATCGCCTGATTTATGAGGACGGCAATGAACAGCGCCTTTTGTGGGGAGAACCGCTTAACGGAGGCATGGAAACGCTGCCCCGCCTGGCCTTGGGGTTTTATGTGTTGCTGGCGGCTGGGCTCGCGCTGGTTTCAGGGATCGTCTGGTTCTTCCTTCGCGGGAACAAAAAAAGCCGGATCGTCCGACAGGTATTCTTTGCTCCCCTGTCCTATCTTGCGGCGCACTTGCTGATTAAAGGCTTCCGCACGGAAAGCTTCTTTATGGAGCGCGATTTTATCGCCATCCTGCTGCTGACGGCTGCGCTGTACGCCTTGCTGTCGCTGGCATGGCAGGCGCTTTTGCAGCGAAAGAGAGGATAATACAATCGAAAGTCTGGGCGCGCGAAAAAAACGCGCGCTTTTTTTATTTCAAAGATAGGACCGGGCGCATACGAAAACGGTCGGGAGGGAAAGCAGTTAAACCCGCACGAACGCCTTGATCGTGCCCATTTTGCCGCTTTCGCCATATTCGAGGGGCCGGATGGTATACGCGCCCACCGCCGCGGGCACGATGAAGGTTTCCGCGTAATGCACGGGGAAGGGAGCGAACGCGCCCGTGGGGCTTTCCACCAGGGCTTCGCGGCCTTCCACTAAATTCAGCACGTTCAGATTGTCCCGGGTATCGTGGGCGACGGGCGCGTCGAACCAATGCCGCCGGGTTTCGATGAATTCCCGTTCGTGCAGGCCGGTGCGTTCCTCCGTCACGTGATCGTCCGCGTGGAGCGTTTCCACGCGGTTGACCAGGTTTTTCATCACCCAGTCCGTGTTCCGGTGGAACTGAATGTTGTTCATGCCGTGCTCCAGGTGAATGGGCCGGGGCCTGCCGTCCAGGCCCAAGCGCCCCCAGTCCCACAGCTTAAAGGTGAAGATGTAGGGGGTGGCGCTGATTTCCAGCACCATGCAGTTTTTGCCGGAGCAGTGGACGGTGCCGCCGGGAATCAGAAAATGATCGTGCCTGTGGGCGGGAACGGCGTTGACGAACCGTTCCGCGTCGAATTGGCCGGTGATTTGGCTTTCCGAAAGCGCGGCGTGAAGCGCCGCCCGTTCCGTGCCGTTTTTGCAGCCCAAATAAACGCAGGTGTTTTCCCCGGCGTCCAGCAGATAATAGCTTTCGTCCTGGGTATAGTGCATGCCGAAGCGATCCTGGATGTACTCGGTCAGGGGATGCACCTGCAGGCTCAGGTTGCCGCCGCCCATGGTGTCCAGCAGGTCGAAACGGATGGGAAACTCCGCGCCGAAGCGGGCGTGGGTCTTATCGCCCAATAATTCGCGGGGATGGTAAAATACCAGATCAATGG
>CACWWM010000029.1:4596-15746 GCA_902764565.1 uncultured Eubacteriales bacterium | reverse complement strand
GCGCTTCGGGCCCCGGCGACGTACACGCCGCCGCCTGCGGATTATTGATGAAGGGGTTGCGACCCCTTCATACTTCCCCAGGGCTTTGTCTACAGTCTGTCGCTGCCCCGGATTTCCGGGACAGCGTTTTTTTCGTATCTCCTGGCGGCAGACGCACATTGTTTGTTTTGATTCGGCTGCTGGCTGCCGGGTGGGGTGCAGGGGATCATCCCCTGCCGCGGGGCTTCAGGGGCTGCGGAAGCCCCTGAGCAAGTTTTCCATGCACTGATCCAGCAGGCGCGTTACGCTTTCCCGGTCTTCCGCGCCGTCGTACACGCTGTATAAAAGGAACATAGGCCCGTAGCACGCCGCCGCTTTTTCCCGGGGCTTTGGCAGACCGCGGGCGGAGAACAAATCGGTCAGATAGTCCAAGGGGCCGGAAACCAGGTATTGCTGGTACAGCCCGCCCATCTCCGCGCTGCGGAACTGCTCCAGGGTGAGCATCTTCCGGAACAGGGACGCGAATTCGTCCTCCGTCCAATAGCGGAACATGGCTTTGCTGAACGAAATGATTTCCTCCGGACGGGCGGCCCCGTAAGCGCTTTCCATCTCCTGCCGTGTGCCTTCGGGCAGGTGGTGCGCGATGGCCTGCGCCGCGTCCCGCTGCTCCATGCGCCGGAGGATGCTGTCGAAAATGTCCCGCTTGCTTTGATAATGCCGGTACAGCGCGCCTTTGGTGATATGCAGCGCACCGGCGATATCGCTGACCGAAACGGCCTCGTAGCCGCTGGCCGCGAACAGGCGCAGCGCTGTTTGCAGAATCCGTTCTTTCGTGTCCGCCATGAGCTTCGCCTCCCCGAAAGGAAAGGACGGCCTTTACCGCACGGTAAAGGCCGTCCAGTCCACATGATTGTATACCATCACGCCGTCCGCTTTTTTCATGCCGAGCTTTTCATAGAAGGGCACCGCCTTTTCATGGGCGGCCAGGTAAACGATGATGTCCTTTTCGCCGCCCGCCAGCGCCAGGGCGGCTTTCATCAGGCTTCTGCCGATGCCCTGCCGTTCATAGCTTCTGTCCACGCCCAAATCGGTCACGAACAGCCAGTAGGCAAAATCGGTCACGCCCAGCAGCACGCCCACCAGAAGATTATCTTCATTTCGGGCGGCGAGGCAGATGGAAGCGTTTTTCAGCAGCTTTTCGATTCGCGCTTCAAAGCGTTCCCGAGGGTACTGGCTCCCCAGGTCCGTGCGTTTGAGGAAATCGATATATTCCGCGGCGGTCAGCCGTTCGCTGTTGATTTGGTACACGGCGAAAAACCTCCAAACAAAAGAGGGGCGCGAAAGAAACAGGCTTTCGCGCCGGATGCAATAACAAATGCCGGATCAGGCGAACTTTTTGATGATGATCATTTCCACCTGCTGGTTCCGGATGCTCACCTTCACGTCGTCCGCCACGTGGGCCACCACGGATTTTTCCAGCTCGTCCCAGGCTTTCATGGCGCTTTCATCCTTCTGGTTCACGGCGGAGGACAGGGCCCGTTCATACTGGGTCATGGACCATTCCCAATCCAGGGTGGGGGTGGAGGAATGTTCGTACATGCCGGGAATCAGCAGGGGACTGGTGTGGGCGGCGATATCCTCGTCCGCGCCGCGCTCGAAGAAATCCCGCAGCTTGCCCATGAAGGTGCGGGCGGATTCGTTTTTCCCGCTGGTGGCGGTGGAAAGGAGCTTTTCGCGCTTCACGCTGGTCATGCGGGTAGCTTCCTGCAGATGCAGCTCATAGGTGCCGTCCGCATCCTCGATCCAGAATTTGCCCTGAGTTTCCCCGGTGATGGAGCGCATCATGGCCATCATTTCTTCCGCCAGCAGGCGCAGGTGCAGCGCGTCCTTGGGGGCCAGGCCCTTATAGGCCGCCACCTTGTCCACCTGGGTGAGTGCCGCTTCCATCTGGGTTCCTTTGCTGGAAACCACGATCACGTCTGTTTTCATATCCAATTACCTCATTCAATCGTTAATACGTCCGCAAAGCCGGTTACTTCAAACACTTCCCGCACGATCTCGTTCACGTGAAGCAGGCGCATGCCGCCCTTGCCGTTCATGGCCTTGTAGGCGTTCAGAAGCACCCGCAGACCGGCGGAAGAAATATAATCCAGCTTTTCACAGTCCAAAACCAAACTGTCCGCACTTCCCAGGCAGGTTTTCAGCTCGTTTTCCAGCTCGGGCGAGGTCATAGTGTCCAGCCGGCCTTCCACGGCGATTTCCAAGGCGGGGCCATTTTGCTTTTTGGTAATCGTCATTGTTTCATCTCCTCCTTGATAATGCAGATTTGGGGCTTTATCCGTGCCTTTATTATCCCATGATTTAGGAAAAATGTCCAGTAGCTGCGCCGCAGTTTTTCAAAAAATCCAGCAGCAGGCCGCCCATGATCCCGCTGTGGTCAATATAATTGCCGTGATCCGCCCCCGCAACCGTTATCAGGCGGGCGTTGGGAAGGTGGGATATGATGGCTTCCGTTTCTTCAGGTAGGATCAGATCGTGCTCGCCCACCGTCACCAGCACGGGGATGGTGATTTGCGCAAGCGCTTCCGGATCGATATGGGGTTCGGAGAGCATCAGGGTAATCAGCGGATCGGGGGCCCGCTCGTTGATCTCCCGGCATTCCCGCAGAAAACCGGGAATCAGCCCGGCGGGGGAAAGGTTCGTGCCGCTGACGGCCAGGGCCCGCAGCGCCCCGGGATGGGATAGCGCCAGCAGCAGGCCGATGATGCCGCCGTCGCTGTGGCCGTAAAGGACGGGGGCTTCAAGCCCCAGGACCTGAATGAACTGAAAAACGTCCTCTGCCATGTCCGCGTAGTGGTATTCCGTTACCGGCTGGCTGGCCCCGTGGCCCCTGGAATCGGGGGCGTAAACGCGGTAGCCCGCCGCGGTCAGCTGGCCGATCTGCGTTTCAAACAGTTTGTGGCTTTCGCCGTTGCCGTGCACCAGCACCACGGGCCTGCCGCTGCCCGCCGCCGCGTAGCGCAGGCAAACGCCGTTGACCCGCACTTCCTCCCGCGCTTCGTAAAGGCCCATGAAAATCCGCTCCTTTTTTGCCGGACTATACCACCATGGACAGGACGCCGAAGAAAGCGATCAGCAGGATCAGGAACAGGATTTCCTGCTTCCAGCGCTTTTTCAGCAGGCCCACCACTTCCCGGATAAAGGCGTTGGGCCAGTACCACCATTTGGTGCGGCTGCCCACGCCCTCGGCGTTAAGCCCGGCCAGGGAAGCCCACACGCCGCTGCGGAACACATGATAATTGGTGGTGGCGAACACCGCCTTGCCCTGGGGATTGGTTTCCTGAATGATCGCCTTGGAAAAATCCATGTTCTGATAGGTGTTTTTGGACTGCGTTTCCGGCAGGATCAGATTTTCCGGCACACCCTGCTCAACGAGATACCGGCGCAGGGCTTCCCCCTCGGCCATGGGCTCGTCCTTTCCCTGGCCGCCGGAGGGAATGAAGCGGGCTTCTTTGCCCGTTTTTTCCTTCTGCTCGCGCCAGAAGGCGATGGCCCGGTCCGCCCGGCCCCGCAGAAGCGGCGGCAGGGTGCCGTCCTTTCGGAACCAGCAGCCCAAAATGATGATGAAATCCTTGTCCGGGGCAGGCTGATGCTTCGCCGCCTTGATACCGCACACGATGGAGCCCGCCAGCATACATTCGCAGTAAACAAACACGGTGGCGGCTGTGTTTTCCAGCGTCTGCCGGACGCGCCACTCCCATTCCGACCCCATGAAGTTCCTGTTGAACAGATACCACCCCAACCCTTCGCCTAAGATCAGCGCCACGCTCAGCAGCAAGCCCATCATGTTGGGCAGCCACATCCTTTCATGGCGCAGCAGGGCGATATTGCTGATTCCCATGGCGATGGCGAAAAGCACCACCAGCGGCATGGTCAAAAGCATAAAGCGGGTGCTGGCGCTGTTGATGACGGAATAGACCGTATACATATTGTATTGGGCGGGATCGGCCAAATGAGCCGCCGTGGCGGAAAGCATCACCAGCCCCGTCACCAGAGAGAACAGGAAAAAACCCACGAAATAGATGGTGGAATAAGCGTAAAACCCCGGCCCTTTGGCCTGGAAAAAATGACGCAGCATGATGAAGCTCACCAGCAGCCAGAAGATGGTAATGGCGATCATCACGGCGGAATCGCCGGTAAAGCCGCCGGTCTGCATATCGTAAACGGTCATGAAGCGGTCCACCCGCAGGTACAGGGAATTCAGGCTTTCGCCGTTTTCATCCTGAAAGCTTAGGAAGGCTTCCCCGGCTTTGTCCGGATGCACGGGCACGCGGAGGTAATCCTCGTGCACCTCCACTTCGCCGTGGAGCACCTGGGGCGCGTCCGAGGCCATACGCACGCCGCCCTGCCGAAGAGCTTCCTCCCGGTGGCCGGACACGGGAACATAGGCCGTGTAGGTATTCAGAAAGGTAAAACGGCAGACCAAACAGAACACCATCAGCACGCCGGCACACAGGGCGATTTCCCATGCCGCTTTTTTCATCCTTCGTTCCCCTCCGTGTGCGGATTCGCCGCTTGTTATGCCTGCCGGGCTTGCTCGGCCAGGCGCTTTTTGGCCTTTTTATCCTCGTACATCCGCTCGTCCGCCTGCTTGAACAGGGCTTCCAGGTCATAATCCCCCTCCCCGAAAGCCATGCCGCAGGCGATCACGCACTGGATGCCGTCGTCCTGCCGGTTCAATTCCGCCAGGCCCGCTTCCCAGGTCTGAAGCAATTTTTCCGCCTCCGCCCGGGACATATGCAGACCCACGGCCATGAATTCGTCGCCCCCCACCCGGAACGTCAGCACGTTGCGGGCCTCGATTTTGCGCAGGCTTTCGGCGGCTTTTTTAATCAGCTTATCGCCCGCCTCGTGGCCGTAGGTGTCGTTCATATGCTTCAGGTTGTTTACGTCCATGTTATAGATGGCGATAGAAGGCTGCTTCGGGAACAAGGTCTGCTTGAAATTCATGAATTTGCCCTTGTTGTACAGACCGGTAAGCCCGTCGTGTTCCTTTTCGTCCCTCAGGGTTTTGGAATAATCGGAAATATCCCGGTACAGGCTCATATATACGCTGGTATCGATCAGCAGGTGGATTTGCAGCGGGCCTTCCGCATCCTCATAGGTGGAGGTGATCACCATATAGGTTTCCCCGGTGGAGGTGCGGAGCAAATCCCATAATTCGCTTTTCTGATCGGGCCGGGCGGGGGGACAGGCGGCGTGCCAGTTGGTTTTCTCCTGCCGCACGAAGGCTGATTTTTCATCGCTGTACAGGATCTGACCCGCTGCGTCGGTAATCAGGACCCCGCCGATATCTTCCCGGAAAAACCGGAGAATGATTTGATCCAGGTTCTTATGCATACCGTATCCTCCTATCTCACGGGCAGCTTATGTGCGCAGATTTTGCCTTTCAGCGTCTATTGTAATATGAAACGGGCAGAATTGCAAGAAATTGCGGAATCAAGGGTGAGATTGTATTTGCATTGTATTTCCAGATAAAGGGATTGACAGGGCTTTCATCCTCTGCTATGATGAAGCTACACCGAGGAGAAAGAAGAGTAGTCCTTTTCTCAGTCGTCAAGAGAGCCGCAGGCGGTGGGATTGCGGTACGAACAGGAAGGATGAATGGCCTTTCGAGGGCGAACCGAACGGGCGAAGCCTCAGTAGGGGAGACGGAGCACCCTCCGTTATCAAAGGGAACCGTATGATGGTACGGGAATGAGCGGGCGCGTAAGCGCCAAGCCGGGTGGCACCGCAGGGAATGCATATTCATCCCTGTCCCAGCAAAACATTACTGGGACAGGGATTTTTCTGTTCTCTGTCCCCAGCGCGAAGCGCGGAAAGGAGAACCCCATGAAGGACGTGAAAGCCATTCCCTACAAGATCTACCTGGAAGAAAACGAAATGCCCAAGTTCTGGTACAACATGCGGGCGGACATGAAAAACAAGCCTGCCCCCCTGCTGAACCCCGGCACCCTGCAGCCCATGAAGGCGGAAGAACTGGCCCCCGTGTTCTGCGATGAACTCATCAGGCAGGAGCTGGACAACGACACCCGGGAATACCCCATTCCCCAGGAAATTCAGGACTTCTACAAAATGTACCGTCCCTCGCCCCTGGTGCGGGCCTACTGCCTGGAAAAGAAGCTGGGCACCCCGGCGAAAATCTACTACAAGTTCGAGGGCAACAACACCTCCGGCAGCCATAAGCTGAACTCCGCCATCGCCCAGGCGTATTACGCCAAAAAGCAGGGCTTAAAAGGCGTTACCACCGAAACCGGCGCGGGCCAGTGGGGCACGGCGCTGTCCATGGCCTGTTCCTACTTCGGGCTGGACTGCAAGGTGTACATGGTGAAGGTTTCCTACGAGCAGAAGCCCTTCCGCCGGGAGGTCATGCGCACCTACGGCGCGTCCGTGGTGCCCTCCCCCTCCGATACCACCAACGTGGGCCGCGAGATTTTGAAAAAATTCCCCGGCACCACCGGCAGCCTGGGCTGCGCCATTTCCGAAGCGGTGGAGGTGGCCGTGTCCAATCCCGGCTACCGCTACGTGCTGGGCAGCGTGCTGAACCAGGTGCTGCTGCATCAGTCGGTCATCGGCGTGGAAGCGAAAACGGCCATGGATAAGTACGGCATCAAGCCCGATATCATCATCGGCTGCGCGGGCGGCGGCAGCAACTTGGGCGGCCTGATCGCGCCCTTCATGGGCGAAAAGCTGCGGGGTGAAAAGGATTATCGGATCATCGCCGTGGAGCCCGCCTCCTGCCCCAGCTTCACCCGCGGCAAGTTCGCCTATGACTTCTGCGATACCGGCATGGTGTGCCCCCTGGCGAAGATGTACACCCTGGGCAGCGGCTTCATTCCCGCCCCCAACCATGCGGGCGGTCTGCGCTACCACGGCATGAGCAGCATCCTGTCCCAGCTGTACCACGACGGCTATATGGAAGCCCGGGCGGTGGAGCAGACCAGCGTGTTCAAGGCGGCGGAGGAATTCGCCCGGGTGGAGGGCATCCTGCCCGCGCCGGAAAGCTCCCACGCCATCCGCGTGGCCATTGACGAGGCATTAAAGTGCAAGGAAACTGGTGAGGAAAAGACCATCCTGTTCGGGCTCACAGGCACCGGCTACTTCGATATGGTGGCCTACGAGCGCTTCCATGATGGCAAAATGACCGATTATATCCCCACGGACGAGGACTTGCAGAAGGGCTTCGCCGGGATCCCCAAAGTGGAATAAAACAAAGCAAAAAAATCGCGCGTCCTTCGTTTGGAGAACGCGCGATTTTTCAAAAACAGTTCAGGCTTCCGCTAAATCGATCAGCTCCATGGGATCGGAAATCAGGTGCCGCGCGCCGTTGGCGGTCAGCTCCTCCCGGGGACGGTAGCCCCACAGCACGCCCACGGTTTCCATACCGGCGGCGGCGCCGCAGTTCATGTCCGTGCTGGTATCGCCTACATACAGGCAATCGGCGGGATTGACGCCCAGGCCCTCCGCGATCAGCAGCGCCCCAGTGGGGTCGGGCTTCAGGGGCACGCCCTCGGTGCGGCCGCGGATAGCGGCAAAGACCACGTCCGGGAAAAAGTGGCGAAGCATGCTTTCCGCGTCCGGCTGATCCTTATTGGTGAGCACGGCCACGGGAATATCCCGCTGGTTCAGGGCGCGGAGCATATCCTCCACCCCCCGGAAGGGATGGCTGTCCACCCGGTTATTTTGGGAATAATCCTCCATATAGGCGGCCATTACCTGTTCAATTAAATCCTTCCGGTCGCCCACGCAGCGCTCGGTCAGCTTGAACACGCCGTTGCCTACCTTGTATTTATATGCCGCTTCTTCAAAGCCCGGCAGGCCGAACTTCGCCAGGGAGCGGTTCATGGCCCCGGCAATATCCGGCAGGGAATGGACCAGCGTTCCGTCCAAATCAAACACAACGCCTTTTTTCATTGCTTGATGCTCCTTCCTGTTCACGAGGCATATTGTACCACAGGAATGTTTTTTATGCAAGCTGGGCAAACTGATGGCGTTGACTTGGAGGGATGCTGCATGAAAAAATCGAAATGGGGCACAGTGTTCCGTTTGGCCTGGATCACGGCGGCGGCTATCGCGGCGGCGCTGCTGTTTTTGCCCTGGGACGCGCAGGCCCCCGTGCAGGAAAAGGCGGAAACGCTGCCCACGCCGCCCGCCGCCAGCGTGGCCGGGGACGGACAGCGAATCCAAAGCAATTGCCAGATCATCCAGACCATGGCCTTTACCCGCTGCGGCCACAGCGTCACCCGCCGCATTTCCGCGCCGGAAGATCTCGTGGGGGCGGATTTCGGCGCGGCCCGGGCGTATTATGCCATGTGGAGCATCGACGCTTTTTCCCCGGAAAACGTGACCATGCGCCGGGAAATCGACCTGTACTGCCCCATGCACGCGGTGCTTTCGGTGAACGAGGCGGGGGAAGCGGTGCTGACCCGCAACGTGTACGGCGACGGCATGGCGGTGGAAAAAACGTATGCGTTCACGCTGACCGATTTCAGCCCCGAGGACCGGCAGACGCTGCTGCGGGGAATCGGCTTTGACAGCAAGGAAGCGGCGGAAACATGGCTTGCGGAACGGAAACAGAGATCAGAGAACAGAGCGCAGAGTACAGATTAGACAGTGGTGCGAACAGGAACTCCCAATTGGTCAAGTATATAAATCTGAACTCTGTACTCTATACATGGCATAACGAACAAAGACCCGTTCGGCTTTTCGCCTCACGGGTCTTGCGCTCCTACCATTGCTTGTAGGGGCATTTTTCATTTTTATACGCCGCTTTCAGCTCCACCAGACAGCCGCAGCCCATGCAGGTGCCGTTGTTCAATTGCTCACAGGCCTTGCATTGGGTCAGGCGGCTTTGGTAGGCGTCCTCCGGGGCCTTTTGGGCGGGGGGTATGCGGCTGAGCAGGTTCGCAACGTATTTTTCATAGTCCGCCGGGAAGGCCTCCCGAAGCAGGCATTTTTTGCAGAGCGACCGCATGTCACTTGATGGCCAAATGCACGATGCTGCAAGGGGGCAGGGACACGGTGAGGCCGTCGGCCTTCACGGTGAAGCTCACGAAGGGCTGATCCTCCACCGCGTCGGGCTGATCGAAGGTGTTGTGGTCGTCCACGCTGCCGGTGAGCATGCGCCCCACCACATGGCGGGGAGAAAGGCCCTGGGTGAGAATATCCAATTCCTGCGCCTGATCGGGGGAGGGGTTCACCAGCGTCACATGCACGGTGCCGTCCGGGGCGATGGAGCTGGATTCCTGGATGGAAGGAATACGGAAGCCCTCCGCGTCCAGGTCGGGGGCCTGGAGATGGCTGTCCAGCAGCTCGTTTTCCTGATGGGCCTTAAAGAGCTTGAAGGCAAAGTAGGTGGGCGTCAGCAGCATGCGGGGGCCTTCGGTCAGGATCAGGGCCTGCAGCACGTTGATGAGCTGGGCGATGTTCGCCATATGCACCCGGTCGCAGTGCTTGTTGAAGATGTTCAGGGTCAGGCCCGCCACCATGGCGTCCCGCATGGTGTTCTGCTGGTACAGGAAGCCGGGGTTGGTGCCCTCCTCCACGTCGAACCAGGTGCCCCACTCGTCCACGATCAGCCCCACCCGCTTTTCGGGGTCGTACTGATCCATGATGGCCCCGTGGCGGCGGAGCAGCTCGTCCATGAACAGGGCGTTCTGCAGCGTGCAGAAATAATCGTCCCGATTGAATTTCAACGCGCTGCCCTTGTGGTTCCAGTCGTGGGGGATGGTGTAATGGTGGAGGGACAGGCCGTCCATCATTTTGCCCGCGTTCTTCATGAGCACTTCGGTCCAGTGATAGTCGCCGCCATTGGCGCCGGCGGCGATTTTTTTCACCTTCGCGTCATTCCGGTACTGGCGCACGTAGGTCTGATACCGGCGGTATTCGTTGGCGTAGTATTCCGCCGTCATGTTGCCGCCGCAGCCCCAGGGCTCGTTGCCGATGCCGAAGAAATCCAGCTTCCAGGCGGCTTCATGGCCGTTTTCCCTGCGCCAGTTGGCCATGGGGGAAATGCCGTCGAAGGTCATGTATTCCACCCATTCGTTCATTTCCTGCACGGTGCCGCTGCCCACGTTGCCGGTGATGTAGGCTTCGCAGCCGATCTGGCGGCACAGCTCGAAAAATTCGTGGGTGCCGAAGCTGTTGTCCTCGGTGACGCCGCCCCAATGGGTGTTGACCATCTTCTTGCGGGTTTCCTTGGGGCCCACGCCGTCCTTCCAGTGGTATTCGTCGGCAAAGCAGCCGCCGGGCCAGCGCAGCACGGGCAGCCCCACTTCCCGCAGGGCCTCCACGATGTCCGTGCGCATGCCGTTGACGTTGGGAATGTCGGAGTTTTCGCCCACATATACCCCGCCGTAGATGCAGCGGCCCAGATGTTCGGAGAAATTGCCCTGAATTTCCTTGCGGATGTGGCCCTTGGTGACTTTGGTGTTGATGAATAGCTGATTCATGCGCCGATACCTCCAATTATTCCATTTTGAACATCATCTGCAGCTTGGGCTGAGCCCCGGTAACGGGGTCCATCACCAGGTCCAGCACGTCGTCCATGTATTCGTTCCATTTGTCCACGATGGGGCTGCCTGCCTGGGTCTTTTCGGCAAATGCGATGCCCTTTTCGCACTCATAGTAGCCGAACACGTCCCGGCCGTCGCTCCAGATGGTGTAGTTTTTGATTCCGGCGGATTTGAGCAGGGCCAGCATTTCCGGCCAAATCTCGTCGTGGCGGCGCTTGTATTCCGCCTGCATCCCTTCCTTGATGCGTCCCTTCCAGGCAAAGCGTTCCATTGCGGGTTCCTCCTTCTGCGTATGAAAGCGTTTTCATGATGATTATATCAAATCTTTTTCGGGACTTCAAGAAAAAACAAAACATATCCGCCGATGTATTTCTTTCGTTCCGCGCTTGCTTTTTTATGGGAATATGTTACAATAACCGGGTCGAAAGGAGGTATGCCCATGTCCGGCAGCGAAAAGCTTTCTTCCCGCCGCGAGCTTTACAAAACGCCCTTTTCCCGCGCCTATTGGGCGCAGGCCGCGTCCGAATTCAAAAGCCTGCGGGTGCTGGTATTCGCCGCGCTGATGATCGCCCTGCGGGTGGCGCTGAAATCCGTCAG
>CACWWM010000029.1:0-4586 GCA_902764565.1 uncultured Eubacteriales bacterium | reverse complement strand
ATCCGTCAGCATTCCCATCGCGGCCAATCTGCGCATCAACGTGGCGTTCTTTATCAACGCCTACGGGGCCATGGTGTTCGGCCCGGTGGTGGCCATTGCCGCCGCCGCCATTTCCGATACGCTGGGATGCATCCTGTTCCCCACGGGGGTGTACTTTTTCCCCTTCATCTTCATTGAAATTGCCGGTTCCCTGATCTTCGCCCTGTTTTTGTACCGCACGGAGATCACCGCCCTTAAGGTGACGCTGTCCCGGTTCTGCATCGACTTTTTTGTGAACATCGTGCTGAACACGCCGGTCATGTGGCTGTATTACCAGATGGTGCTGGGCAAAAACTATGTGCTGTTCGACGCCCTGCGCATCGTGAAGAATCTGGTCATGTTTCCCATCGAAGCGGTGCTGCTCACCCTGTTTCTCCGCGTGGTGATCCCGCCCACCCAGAAGCTGGGCTATGTGTACAGCGGCACGGAGCAACTGCGCTTCACCAGGAAGAACGTCATTTTCCTGGCCGTCATGGCGGCAGTGGGCGTGGCGGCGGTGGCGCTTTATGTGGCGCTTAAGTGACGGATATACGAGTTCAGAGTTCAGAGTACAGAGTACAGATTTATATGGTTGATACAATTTACAAATCTGGATGAACAGACTATAACATCTGTACTCTGTACTCTGCTCTCCCCCTCTGAACAGGACTTACAAAAGGAATCGAATTTATGACAGACAATCAGCAAGCCATTTTAGAAGGCCTCAGCGCCTTATACCCCGACGCCGGGCCGGAGCTGCATTTTTCCAACCCCTTTGAAACGCTGGTGGCTACGATTCTGGCCGCCCAGTGTACCGACGCCCGGGTGAATCAGGTGACGCCCGCTCTGTTCCGGGATTATCCCGACGCGGCGGCCATGGCGAAAGCCACGCCGGAGGAAATTTTTCCTTATGTGAAATCCTGCGGCTTCAAATCCAAGGCGGTGAACATCGTAAACGCCAGCCGCATGATCGTGGAGCAGTTCGGCGGCGCGGTGCCTTCCACGCTGGAGGAGCTGACCCGGCTGCCCGGCGTAGGCAGGAAAACCGCCAACGTGGTGCTGGCCTTTTCCTTCGGCCTTCCCGCCATTCCGGTGGATACCCACGTGTTCCGCGTGGCCAATCGTTTGGGCCTTTCCAACGCCCTGACCGTGGAGGAAACGGAACGCCAGCTCATGGAACTGATTCCCAGGGAGGATTGGAGCCAGGCCCATCATTGGATGATCTACCATGGCCGCCGGGTGTGCCATTCCCAAAAGCCGGAATGTGAAACCTGCACGCTGAAGCCTTATTGCAAAGCCGCTCACGCGGAGCAGATGATCAATCCCAAGGCGGAAGCAAAAAAACGCGCCCAGGCACGGAAGGCCAAGGCGCAGTCCATATAATCAGCAAGAGGACAGACGAACCGCCGTCTGTCCTCTTGTTTGATTGTTCGCGGTCAGTAGTCCGCCCCGTAGGGGAATACGGCCACGATCTTGCTTTCGATGTAAACGATGGTGTAGAGGGAGCTGCCGTATTGCAGATAGCTGTTCATGAAATTGGAAATGTTGGTGGCGCGGTAGCAATTGCCCTTGGTGCCGTAGTAGAAGATGCAGTTGGGGTCCACCTCGTAGTCGTAGGAGTCCTTGCCGCCGTTAGTGAAGGTGCTCAGGTTTCCGCTGTTGTAATCCGCGCCGCTGTATTTGATGGTAACCAGGTCGGCGTCGATGCGCCAGGTGGTGCCCTTCAAATAGATGTTGTTGATGTAACCGGCGGAAACGCGGGTGCGCTTTTCGCTGGGACGGCGCTGCAGGTAAATGGTATAGGTGGTGGAAGCGCCGCCGCTGCTCACCTGAATGGTCACGGCCTGGGGCTTATCGGTCATGGGAATCACCTGGCTGGCCTGCCCGCTGCGCACGTATTGGCCGTTCACGTAGATGGTGGCCCCGGGGTCCATGGCAGTGGGGGTGAAGGTGGGGCGGGACACCCAATCCGCCACCGTGAGCAGATAGGTGTATTGGTAGGGGCTGAAGCTTTCCGGCAGCATGATGCCGGTGTTGGGGCAGTTATGGGTGAGGCTGCGAAGCAAAGCGGAGCCTGATCCGCCGTCGTCCGCCATCGCGGGTACGCAGGCGCACAGCAGCGCCGCGGCTAAGAACAAAGACAGAAAGCGTTTCATGGAAACTTATCCTCCTTATTACCGGATTCAACCATAAAACGAACAAAACACCCTGTTTCTTGCAGAACTTTCCGGGATCGGTAAAATTATATCACGGAAATCGGCACGCGCGCAAGGCTTTTTTGCGGCAAACAAAAAGGGCGTGCCGGAAAAGCACGCCCTAAAAGAATCAAATCAGATTTCGGGAATGTTGATTTCGATTTCCCGGCCGATTTCGGCGGATTTCATGATGCCGTCGATGATCGCCTGGTTGTACAGGATCTGGGAGGAAGGAACGGGGGCCTTGCCGCCTTCCTTCACCGCGTCCAGGAAGGAACGGATTTTCATTTCAAACAGGGGCTTGGGCGCGGGCAGAATGGGGATTTTGGTTTCGGTCTGCAATCCGGCCATATCGGTATACAGGGTCATTTCTCCGCCCACGGTGCCGTTCCAGCATTCGGTGGAGGGAATGCGCAGCGCGCCCTTCTTGCCCAAAATCACGGTGTCGCCGGGGGTGTCCAGGTGCATGGCCCAGGAAATGCGGAAGTCCAGGATCACGCCGCCTTCCAGGCGGATAAAGGCCGCGGCGAAGTCGTCCACGTCAAAGCGGGCGGCGTTTTCCTCCGCCGTATGGTCCTGATCCTTGGAAATGTACAGGGGATTGGTGCCGAAGAAATTGGAGGTGTAGCCCGAGACCGTCAGGGGCTTGGGATAGCCGATGGCGTTGAGCACCATATCCAGGCTGTAGCAGCCGATATCGCCCAGCGCGCCGATGCCCGCTGTTTTCTTCTCAATGAAGGTGCTGCACGGGATGCCGCGGCGGCGGCCGCCGCCCGTCTGGATATAATAGATTTCGCCCAGCTCCCCGGATTCCACGATCTTTTTGATCTGCTGCATGTTGGGGTCCATGCGGGGCTGGAAGCCGATGGACAGGATCTTGCCGCTGGCCTTTTCGGCTTTCATTACCGCCACGGCTTCGTCCAGGGTGACGGTAAAGGGCTTTTCCAGCAGCACGTTCACGCCCGCGTTCAGGGCGTCGATGGTGCACTGGGCGTGGGTGGCGTTGTAGGTGCACACGGAAACGGCGTCCAGCCGTTCGTGGGCCAGCATGGAGGCGTGGTCGGGATAAATATGGACGCTGGCGGGGTCTATCCCGTTCCGCAGGCAGAATTTCTCCGCCTTGCCGGGAATCAGGTCGGCCATGGCCACGATTTCCGCGTCCGGGAATTTCAGGTACTGTTTCGTGTGGGCTTCGGCAATCCAGCCGGTGCCGATCAGGCCCACGCGCACTTTTTTGCTGGTATCGACGGCCTTTTCTTCAATGGCCTGCATGGTTTGGTTCAGTACGGAATCGTCCTTTGCCATAAGAGATTTCCTCCTTTGCGCGCGTAACACCATATAAAAGTGTCCTTTCGCGCTTCATTATACATGAGGGGCGGAGGATTGTCGAGAGTAAAAATGTTGTTTTTTCCGAAAAAAGAACGCCTGCGCAAAATGCAGGCGCTTTTTTGAAATATGGATGGCGCTGGAAGGATCACTTTGGCTTTCTTTTTTCCCTGTCATAAAACCCAAAGCTGGCCCCTCCGGCGGCCTTTTCCGCTTCCTCTTCGGTCATCTCCACTTTTTCGTCCTTGGGGGTTTCTTCCTGAGCCGTTTTCTTTTCCTTGTCGTCCATTTTCCGTTCCTCCTTCATGCCAAACGGTGATTTGGCAGCCTTTCCTGTGAATCAGCCGTTATTCTGTCATGAGCGATCAGCCTTTCCTGATAAGCGGAGTTTTGCTGAAAACAGGTTTTTCGATTTTCTTCCAGCCTGCTCCCCCGGCAGCGTTCTCCGCTTCGTCGTCTGTAAGCTGAAGCTTTTCGTCCTTGGGGGTTTCTTCCGGGTTCACCGTTTTGTTCTGATCGTTCATCGTTCGTTCCTCCTTTAGTCGCGTTCTTTGGTGTTCTTCTGCTTTCCTGTTTACTGCCATTATAGCACGGGGCGAAGGTGAAAACAAGCGTTTCTGCGTTCACACTCCGGCATGATGTTTTCATCTTTATATACGCTCGTGCAGAACGCGGCGGCAGCCGGAATTGAAAATTTCCCGCCCAAATATTCGTGAGCCAGCATGGAGGCGTGATCGGGATACATATGGACGCTGGCGGGGTTTATCCCGTTCCGCTGGCAGCATTTTTCCGGCTTGCAGGGAATCGGGTCGGCCATGGTCGCAATTTCCGCATCCGGGAATTTCAGGTGCTGTCACGTGGGCTTCGGCAGTCCAGCCGGCGCCGATCAGGCCTGCCCGTACTTTTTTGCTGGTATCGACGGCCTTTTTCCCGATGGCCTGCATGGTTTGGTTCAGTACAGAATCACCCTTCGCTGTAAGGGATTTCCGCTTTCATGTGGGTAAGGGTATGGAAAGGATCCTTTCGCGCTTCATGATGCATGCGGGA
>CACWWM010000028.1 GCA_902764565.1 uncultured Eubacteriales bacterium | reverse complement strand
GATTATACCATTTTCCGGAAGAAAAAACAAGTCTTGAATTTCCTGACCCGGTATAGTACCCTGTTCGCGGCGAAACACTGATTTTGACCGACACAGCAAGGAGAAGGGGATTATGGATCAGGCCAATCATTCGGAACAGCAAAGAGAGGAATTGGATCGGTTTCACGCGATTCTTTCCCTGCTGGAAAGCCGTTTGTCCAAGGCGAAACGGGACAGCGAAGAGAAAATGGCGGGGCTTTCCGACATCCGACGGGACGAATTTACCGAACGTCAGGAACCGCTGCTGCGCAACCTGTGGGCGGCCCACCGGTTTGAAGATCTGGTGCATCTGAGCCAGGAGTTTCAGAATGCCGCGGATGAAGAAAAGGATCATGAATCCGCCCTGCAATTGATCGCGGCCCTGAAAAAAATGGCGGCTTCTCCCTACTTCGCCCGGATCGATCTGAAGTTTGACGAAGATGAACCGGCGGAACGGGTATACATCGGCCGTCATTCCCTGTGGGACGACGAAAAAGACAATCTGCTGATCTACGACTGGCGCGCGCCCATGGCCAGCGTGTTTTACCGGTTCGGCACAGGCCCTGCGTGGTATACTGCGCCTATGGGGAAAATCACCTGCGAAATGCTGCTCAAGCGGCAGTTTGAGATTCAGGACGGGAAGCTGCTGGGCTTTTTCGACGCGGATACGGTGATCCAGGATTCCTTTCTGCGGCGGCTGCTGGCCCAGAACGCTTCGTCCCAAATGAAATCCATCGTGGAAACCATTCAAAAGGACCAGGACGTGGCCATTCGGGACGAAGATCACGAGCTTTTGATGGTGCAGGGCGCGGCGGGCAGCGGCAAAACCTCCATCGCCATGCACCGGGCGGCCTATCTGATGTACGAGGGCCTGAAAAATCCCCTGAAAGCCCACAACATCCTGATCCTGTCCCCCAACACGGTGTTTGAAAAATACATCAGCGGCGTGCTGCCGGAGCTGGGCGAAAGCAGCGTGCGCACCGCCACCCTGGAAGAACTGCTGGAAGAAAAATTGGGCCTGCCCGTCCAATCCAGGGCGGAGCGGTGGGAAGCGCTGTGCGGTACGAACGCCCGGAACAGCATATTCCGCTATAAAATGTCCAGGGAGTTTCTCACGCTTCTGGACAGGTACGCCGAGGCGCTTCCGGGGCTTTTGCCTTACGCCGACCTGGATTACGCCGGAACTCTGCTTTCTTCCCGCCAGGAGCAGCGGGCCTGGGCCATGGAGCACGGAAGCTCCTTCCCCCTGGCCGTGCGCCTGCGCCGCCTGGAAGCGCATGTATGGGAACGGGTGCATGCCCTGCGGCCCGCCCGGTTCAACGACCTGCGCATGAAAGCGTTTCATTTGGGGCACGGGGAAGAATGGGCCAGGGGCTGTTCCATTTGGGAAAGCGGCGTACTGGCCCGGCACATGCGCCGCGTCACGCGGCTGGATATACCGGGTTTGTACGCAAATCTGCTCAACGATCCGGCGCTGCTTCGTTCGTTGGGCCGTGGACTGAACCTGCCCGCCAGTTTATCGTGGGAACCGTCCCCCGATGCTCCCCTGCCGCTGGAAGACGCCGCCGCCATGGCTTACCTGCACATGAAGCTGAACTTCGGCGAGTCCTCCGGCGATATCCGCCAGGTGGTTGTGGACGAAGCCCAGGATTACGGGGCGGCTGACTGGGCCGTGCTGAACCTGCTGTTTCCCAAAGCCCGGTTCACGGTGGTGGGAGACGTTTTCCAGGCGCTGGATCATGACGCGGAAATCTCCATATATGAGGATATCGCGTCCATCCTGAACCGGAAGAGCAGCGCATTGTTGGAACTGACCAAATCCTTCCGCTGCACAAAGGAAATCCTGGAATTCAGCCTGCAATTCCTTCCCGATACCAGGATTCACAGCCTGAACCGCTCCGGCAGCGTTCCCCAATGCCTGACCGACGAAAGGCTCCTGGATGAAATCGCCGCCTGCCGGGCACAGGGCTATGAATCCATCGCCCTGATCACCAAAACCCGCCGGGACGCGGAAAAATGGCAGACAAAACTTGAAGAAACCATTCATTTGCCCATCCTGGGCCGGAACGCTCAATTGGGGGATGTTTTCTTAGCGCCTTTGAGCCTTTCAAAAGGTTTGGAATTCGACGCTGTGCTGGTGCTGGACTGCGACGCGGCCCATTACAGCCAGCCCGGCGACAAACGCCTGCTGTACGTGGCCTGCACCCGCGCCCTGCACCGCCTTGCCCTGTTTGCCGAAAAGGAGTTCAGTCCGCTGATCCGAAGGGAGGTACCCCATGCGTAACATTTACCAGGCAGTCAGCCGGATCATCGGCGATATTATGGGCCTGTCCCCCGATCTGGTTTCCCCTGCTGCGGACGTTTCCCGTTTCAGGTATCAGGAAAAGGCCGCGGCGGCTATCGCGTGCGAAAAGTCTTTTCACGTGACGCTGGAGGACGAGAGGATCGACGATCTGAAAACCGTGGAACAGTGGGTGGACTACATCGCGGAGCGCGTGGCCGAAAAGAAAGAAGACCGCCCCGCGCCTACGGATCAGGAACGGGAAGCGTGGTACTATCGGTGAGCCGGACGCAAATGATGTTTTGTTTCAGGAATAGAGTTGAGAGTTGAGAGCGGGGAGTTGAGATCAGATAAGACATTTCATTCGGTTGTTGTTTTTGTCAAGCTATATAAATCTGTACGCTGAGTTCCGAACTCTGTACGCTGAATGATAAACCTGTTCAATCTCAACTCTCAACTCTTAACTCTCAACTCCCAACACGCTTACAGCATTCAATGCATAGTTCCCCCTCTTCAGGGGCATCCTACCCGCAAAAGGAGGATGATCCCATGATCGAACAGGATACCGTGCGCCTTTTGCGGGAATGCGACGCGGGGGCGAAAATGGGCGTGGACGCCTTTCATGACGTATTGGATCGGGTAAAAAGCCCGGAATTAAAATCCCTGCTCACCGATTCCAAGGAAGAGCATGAAACCCTGGGCCGGGAAATCACCGAGCAATTGCACCGCTTCGAGGATCAGGGCAAGGACCCGCCCGCCATGGCCTCGGCCATGAGCTGGCTGAAAACCCAGGCGGAATTGCTGATGGACCCCGCCGACCATACCATCGCCGATCTCATGACGGACGGGTGCGATATGGGGGTAAAATCTCTGAGCAAATACCTGAACAAATACGAAGCGGCGGACGAAAAATCCAAGGACTGCGCCAAAAAGCTCATCGCAATGGAGGCCAATTTGGCCCAATCCCTCCGCCCGTTCCTGTAAAAGACGAAAAAAATGCAAAAGTCGTTTGCATCCTAATTTGGGGAGCAAACGACTTTTTTCCGTCGAAAAGACCCGGGGAAGCATGAAGGGGCCGCAGCCCCTTCATCAAAAATCCGCAGGCGGCGGCGTGTACGGCGCCGAGGAGCAAATGAAATTTGCTTCCTATATCAATTTCTGGCCGTAAAATGAGCGTTTTCGCTTGCGAAAATGCCATTTTACAAGAAATTGATGTCTCGAAGGAAAGCGAAATCCCGATTTTGCTTTCCTTCGCTGGGGGTCGAAAAAATTTTCGACCCCCAAACCGTTTGTATCCAAAATCTTTTGGTGCAAACGGCTTGTATTTTGCCTTATTATCTGGTAAAATGGATAAGGTTGTGATTTGGAATGCTTTATGCGTTATCAAAAAAATCAAATGAATTATAGGGGGAACCGACGACATGGCAGACTACAAAACCGAAAACATCCGCAATATCACCCTGATCGGTCACGGCAGCAACGGCAAAACGACCTTGACCGAAGCGATGCTCTACGCGGCGGGCCATGTGGACCGCCAGGGCAAGGTGGAAGACGGCGCCGCCACCACCGACTATGATCCCGAAGAAATCAAACGCCATATTTCCATCAGCGCGGCGATTGCGCCCGTGGAATGGAAGAACACCAAGATCAACGTGATCGACGTGCCCGGCTATTTCGATTTTATCGGCGAAATGATGGGCCCCCTCCGCGTGGTGGAAACCGCCGGTATCGTGGTGGGCGCTGTCAGCGGCCTGGACGTGGGCGCTGAAAAGGCCTGGAACTACGCCAAGAAGAACGACGTGTGCCGCATGTTCATCATCAACCGCATGGACGCTGAAAACGCCAACTACATGAAGGTTGTGGAGCAGCTGCGCGACAAGTTCGGCTCCTCCGTGGTTCCCATGCTGCTGCCCATGGGCGAAGGCGTGAATTTCAAGGGCGTTGTGAACGTGCTGGAAAACAAGGCCTATGAAGGCACCGGCAAGGGCCTGAAGGAAGTGGCCGTGCCCGGCGATATGTCCTCCGCCATCGAAACCGCCATGGAAGAAATCACCGAAGCCGCCGCCGGCGCCGACGACGAGCTGATGATGAAGTACCTGGAAGGCGAAGAACTGACCCACGAAGAAATCCTGTCCGGCTTCCGGGCCGGTATGCAGAGCGGCACCATCGTGCCCGTGGTGGCCGTGTCCGCCATCACCGGCGTGGGCGTGGCCAAGATGCTGGACGTGATGAGCGTTTACCTCCATTCCCCCAAGGGCAGCAAGGCCCAGGGCGAAAATCCCAAGAACGGCGAAAAGATCGAGCGCGCCTGCGAAAGCACCGAGCCCTTCTCCGCTTTCGTGTACAAGACCGTGGCCGACCCCTTCGTGGGCAAGCTGAGCCTGTTCCGGGTCATGTCCGGTTCCATCACCCCCGCCACCGCGCTGTACAATTCCACCGCGGATAAGCCCGAAAAGGCGGGCGGCCTGTTCATCATGCGCGGCAAGAAGCAGACCAGCGCCAACGTGCTCAACGCCGGCGACCTGGGCGCGCTGTCCAAGCTGCAGTTCACCAATTCCGGCGACACCCTGTGCGACGCCGCCTCCCCCATCAAATACGCGCCCATCGACTTCCCCGCTCCCTGCATTTCCAAGGCCATTTCCGCCGCCAAGCAGGGCGAAGAAGATAAGGTGTTCTCCGGCCTGGCCCGTCTGCAGGAAGAAGATCCTTCCATCAAAGTGGAAAAGAACACCGAAACCACCGAAACCCTGGTTTCCGGTCAGGGCGAAGTGCATCTGGACGTGATCCGCAACAAGCTGGCTTCCAAGTTCGGCGCCAACGCCGTGCTGGCTGATCCCAAGATCCCCTACCGTGAAACCATCCGCAAGAAGGTCGCCTGCCAGGGCCGCCACAAGAAGCAGTCCGGCGGTCACGGCCAGTTCGGCGACGTGTGGATCGAGTTCTCCCCCATCGGCGATACCAACATCGACTTCGAGTTTGAAGACGCCGTGGTCGGCGGCGCTGTGCCGAGGAACTTCATCCCCGCCGTGGAAAAGGGCCTGCGTGAAAACATCCGCAAGGGCGTTCTGGCCGGTTATCCCATGGTGGGCCTCCACGCCAAGCTGTACGACGGCTCCTACCACCCCGTGGACTCCTCTGAAATGGCGTTCAAGACCGCTGCCCGCATCGCCTACAAGAAGGGCTGCATGGACGCCAGCCCCGTGATGCTGGAGCCCATCATGCACGTGGAAGTGTTCGTGCCCGACGAATACATGGGCGATATCATGGGCGACATGAACAAGCGGCGCGGCCGCATCATGGGTATGGATCAGGTGGACGGCCTGCAGCGCGTAACCGCCGAAGCGCCCATGGGTGAAATGTTCAAGTACGCCACCGACCTGCGCTCCATGACCCAGGCCCGCGGCACCTTCACCATGAGCTTTGAGCGGTACGAGGAAATGCCTGCCGACGCCGCCAAGAAGATCATCGAAAGCGCCCAGAAGGAAGAGGAAGAGGAAGAATAATCGTTCCTTTCCACTGCCCGGCCTTTGCGCCGGGCAGTTTCCATATATTTTCATGGCGAAGCAAAGAAGGAATTTCCCGTTTCCAGCCGAATACCTTTATTATAGAGAACGATACTTGGAAGGAGAAATACAACCATGAAAAAAGCGATTTGGATTATTCTGCCCATCGTGATCGTCGCGATCGTGCTGGTTGCTGTTTTCGTGAGTCAGCGGAATACGCTGTCCGATCAATTGACCCAGCTGCAGGCCGAACGCAGCGAACTTACCCGCCAGCTGAACGAAGCCGATATGGCCGCCAAGACGGCGCAGGAGCTGGCCGAAACCAACCGCCTGGCCATTGAAGAAAAGGTGCAGGAGGCCGAAACCAAGATTCAGGAAGCGGAAGCCAAGGCCAAGGAGGCGGAGGCCAAGGCCCAGGAAGCCCAGGGAAAGGTGCAGGAAGTGACCGAAGCCCTGTCCGTGGCCGTTCAGGAACGCGACACCCTGCAGGCCAGCGCCGAGCAAGTGGCTGAACAGCTCACCGAAAGCGTGAAGCAGGTGCAGGAAGTGCTGAGCGTGCTGGGCGTGAGCCAGCCCGAGGACGCCGCCGCCAAAGAGCTGGAAGAAACCAAAGCGGCCCTGACCGCCGCCACCGCCGAACTGGAAACCCTGAAAGCCGACGCGGATGCTAAGGCGGCCCAGGCCGCTCTGGATTTGCAGGCCGCGCAGGACGCCCTGGCGCTTGTGACCAGCGAGCGGGATCAATTGAAGGCTGCCGCCGATGTCGCCGCGGCCCAGGCCCTGGAAATGGAAAACCTGCAAAAAGCCCTGGCTGATATGACCGCGGAACGGGACGCCCTGCAAAGCGCGGCGACCCGCACCGGCGCTGCGATCCTGAACGCCGCGGGCGAAACGGTCTTTTCCTTTGACAGCATCGCCGATCTGAAGCTGGACGAACTTAAGCTGGAGCCCGGCGCGTATGTGATCCGCATCCTGATCGTCAGCGCCGCCGGTGAGGAAGTGATCCACTACGATCTGCCCTACACGGCCGCCGCTGTGGAAGCCGCGCCTGCGGAAGAAGCGCCCGCCGCCGAGGCTGCGCCTACCGAAGCGCCTGCGGCGTAACGAAAAAAACATAACAAAAATGACGCTTTCTATGGGAGAAGCGTCATTTTTGTTAGCAATTATGGAGAAGCATGCAGCTATTGCCAAAACCATTCTATGGCGATTGTTTTGTCGCCTTTCTCGGAGGGGGCTGGGGGAACCGCTCTTTTAGCAATACGGCTTTAGACGTATTGCGCGATACCAGTCAAGTATCATAGAACGGAAGCGCGGGCAAGCGAAGCGCAGGCCGTGCGATGAAATTTCAAAGAGCGGTTCCCCCAGAAATATTCCGAAATGGTCAGCTGGCGCTGGGTTCCTCGGGGATCACCCGGGGGCGCTTGGCCCGGTGGGTCAGGCGCGCGGGGGCTTCGCCCAGTTCCAGAGTCGGCTTTTGGCCGTCGGTGATCACTTCCTTGGTGATCACGCAGCGGCGCACGTCCTTGCGGCCCGGCAGCTCGAACAGGGTATCCAGCAGGGCGTTTTCAATGATGGAGCGCAGGCCGCGGGCCCCGCTTTTCCGTTCGATGGCCTTGTGGGCGATGGCCAGAAGCGCGTCGTCGTCAAAGGCCAGCTCCGCGCCGTCCAGCTCCACCAATTTCTGATACTGCTTGACCAGGGCGTTCCGGGGCTCTTTCAGGATGCGCACCAGCGCTTCCTCGTCCAGGGCGTCCAGGGTCACGTTCACGGGCAGGCGGCCGATGAATTCGGGAATCAGGCCGAATTTCAGCAGATCCTCGGGCCGCAGCTCCCGCAGGGTGTCCCCCACGTTCTGCTGCAGCTTCCCCTTGGGGTCGGCGCCGAAGCCCAGGGCTTTTTTGCCGATGCGCTGCTCGATGATCCGGGAAAGGCCGTCGAACGCGCCGCCGCAGATGAACAGGATGTTGGTGGTGTCGATTTGCAGGCATTCCTGATGGGGATGCTTGCGCCCGCCCTGGGGCGGCACGTTGGCAAGCGTGCCTTCCAGGATTTTCAGCAGCGCCTGCTGCACGCCTTCGCCGCTCACGTCCCGGGTGATGGACACGTTTTCGCCTTTCCGGGCGATCTTGTCGATTTCGTCGATGTAAATGATGCCGCGCTGGGCCGCCTGAATATCGTTGCCCGCGGCCTGGATCAGCCGCAGCAGGATGTTTTCCACGTCCTCGCCCACATAGCCCGCTTCGGTGAGCGCCGTAGCGTCCACGATGGCGAAGGGCACGTTCAGGATCCGGGCCAGGGACTGGGCCAGATAGGTCTTGCCGCAGCCGGTGGGGCCGATCATGAGCACGTTGGACTTTTGCAGCTCCACGCCGTCCTTTTTGACGGGCGCGCTGATGCGCTTATAGTGGTTGTACACCGCCACGCACAGGGTACGCTTGGCCTGTTCCTGGCCGATCACATACTCGTCCAGCACTTCCTTCATTTCGGCGGGCGTGGGGATTTCGCCCAAGGAAGGGGTGGCGGACATGATGTCCATATCGTCCGCCACGATTTCCTGGCACAGCGCGATGCATTCATTGCAGATGTATGCTCCCGGGCCGGCAATGATCCGGCGCACCTGATCCTGGGTTTTCCCGCAGAAGGAGCAACGTAGTTTCCGGGAACTCATATCATCCTTAGCCATATTTTCCTCATTACCTTATTTTTTCTGCCGGGGCTGGTAGATTTCGTCGATGATGCCGTATTCCAGCGCTTCCTGGGCGGACATGAAGTAGTCCCGTTCCACGTCGTGGGCGATCTTTTCCAGGGGCTGGCCGGTCATCTGGGCCATGAGGCCGTTCATCTTGTTCTTGGTGCGCAGCAGCCATTCGGCGTGAATGGTCACGTCCGTGGACTGGCCGGAAGCGCCGCCGGAGGGCTGGTGAATCATCACTTCGCTGTTGGGCAGGGCCAGGCGCTTGCCCTTTTCCCCCGCCATGAGCAGGAACGCGCCCATGGAAGCCGCCATGCCGATGCACACGGTGCGCACGGGGCACTTGATATAGTTCATGGTGTCGAAAATCGCCATGCCGGCGGTAACGGAGCCGCCCGGGCTGTTGATATACAGGTTGATATCGGCGTCCGGGTTATCCGTTTCCAGGAACAGCAATTGCGCCACCACGGCGTTGGCCACCTGATCGTCGATCTCGCTGCCCAGGAACACCACCCGGTCTTTCAGCAGCCGGGAATAAATGTCATAGGAGCGTTCGCCGTAAGCGGTCTGCTCTACCACATAAGGAATTAAAGACATTGGTTTTTCTTCCTTCCTGCCGATGGAGGAAGCGCCGCCTGACCCGGCAAGGGGAGAAGCGGCGCCCGGTGCGCGGGCCGGGAGGTTCGCTCCCCCGCGCGTTCCATCCTTATCATATGATGGCTTTCATCGGCATATTCCATTCGTTCCGGAAAGAACGAACCGATTATTTTTCTTCTTTTTCTTCTTCGTCCTCGACTCCGGCAGCCGCCACGGCGTCTTCCACCGCTTTGAGGGTGTCCGCCGCGTCGATCTTTTCGCCTTCGTCCTTTTCTTCCACCTGGGCGCTGGCCACGATCAGATCCACAAACTTGCGGATGGCGGCGTTCTCCTTCAGGTATTCCTTCTGCCGGTCGTTCAGGGACTTTTTGAAGTCCTCCACCTCGCGGCCCGCGCGCTCGGCTTCGTCGGCGATGGCCTTTTCCACTTCTTCTTCCGTGGGCTCAATGCCTTCGGCCTTGATACCGGCTTCCAGCACCAGCTGCATCTTCACCCGGTTCTTGGCCTCGGGCTTGTACATTTCCTTGATCTGGTCCACGGTCTGGCCGGTGTACTTGATGTAGTCTTCAAACTGCAGGCCCTGATACATCATCCGCAGCTTCATTTCCCGGATCATCACGTCGGTTTCGTCTTCGATCATGGCGTCGGGGATGTCGCAGTCGGAAGCGTCCACCGCCTGCTGCACCAGGCTGTTTTCCAGCTGGGTGTCGGCGTTCTTCTGGGCGCGGTCGTTCAGTTCCTTCACGATGCTGGCCTTGTATTCGTCGAAGGTGTTGAATTCGCTCACGTCGGCGGCGAAGTCGTCGTCCAGGGCGGGCACCACCTTGGTCTGGATGCCGTTCACCTTCACATGGAACACGGCGTCCTTGCCCTTCAGGTTTTCAGCGTGGTATTCGTCGGGGAACTTGACGTTCAGGTCCTTTTCCTCGCCGATGGCCATGCCGATCATCTGCTCTTCAAAGCCGGGGATGAAGTGGCCGGAGCCGATTTCCAGGGTCTGTCCCTTCGCGGTGCCGCCTTCAAAGGCCACGCCGTCCACGCTGCCCGCGTAATCCAGGTTCACGGTGTCGCCGTTTTCCACATTGCGGTCGGTCACGTCCGCCATGGTGGTGGATTTATCCACGTCCTGCTGGATGCGGCGGTCGATTTCTTCATCGGTCACGCGATGGACGTACTTGGTGGCCTTGAGGCCCTTGTATTCGCCCAGCTCCACGTCGGGCTTCACAAACACCTTCACCGTGAACTGCAGATCCTTGCCGACGCCGATCTGCTTCACTTCGTCCACTTCGGGGCGGTCCACAACCTTAATATCGTTTTCCTTCACGGCGGCTTCGTATTCGCCGGGGAACAGGATATCAAACGCTTCGTCGTAAAACACGCCTTCGCCGTACATGCTTTCGATCAGCTTGCGGGGCGCTTTTCCCTTGCGGAAGCCGGGCACGTTCACCCGTCCGCGAATTTTCAGATACGCCTTGGAAACCGCGTCGTCAAATTTTTCGGCGGGGATTTCAAAAGCAATTTTAACTTGATTGCCAGATACTTTTTCCACTGTGTAGCCCATTAGGAACACCCTCCATATTCGCCGTATCGGCGTGGTTGTGCTCCGTGCGATGCACAAAGCACTATCTTATATAATAGCACATAGGCGCGGGGAATGCAAGCTTTTTCCATGAATCTCCGCAATTTCTGCCCCTTTTTTCACTGAAAAAGCGGGAGGAAACGGCATTGTTCCCTCCCGCGATCCGATCAGCCCTTATTCCATGCCGCCGTCTTCCCCGTTTTTCCGCATGATTTCCAGGGCCCGCGTCATTGCTTTCGGAATGGGCACGCCCATGGCGGCGGCGTTTTCCAGGATGCTCAGTCCTTCGCTGGCCACGAACCAAAGGCAAGTCGCCCCGGTGACGGCGGCCATTTCGATGCCAGCCGAAACCGTGATGGCGTGGTCGATCAGGGCCGCAAGGCCCACGATGCACAGGATCAGCACCTTTTTGAGCAGACCCTCAAAGGCCGTGCCGCTGGACAGGCCCCCGGTTTGTAATCCAGGGACATGACGGCCCCCAGCACCCAAATCACGGGCGACAGTCCGGTGAAGAAGCTGCACACGGCCCCCAGGGCCGCAGACATCGCTTCGGTGATTTTTTTCATGTGTTTTCCTCCTTGCGGGCGGATCATATCCGCCCCTGCGCGCATTCTGCCAGGATCACCAGGTAAATGCCCACGGTTCCGTCCAGACGCGTGATATCTCCCGGCTGAAAGCCCACGCGCAGGGTGTTTCTCCCGGTCTGTGACCACCGGGCATGGATCACATGCCAGCCGTCGTACAGCATCACGTCCGCGATGCCGGAGGGCATATCAGGCAACGTAAGCTCCGCCCAGGTTCCGTCCGCTTCGCAGCGCGTCACGTCCACCCGCAGACATTCGGCAACCCGGATATCTGCGGCGGCCCCGGTCAGCGCAAGGCCGCCGGACAGTACGGGCAGCGTTTCCGCCCCGGCGCCGCGGTATGCCGCCAGCAGCACCGTCATTACGATCAGCAGGACGATCAGCGCCATGCCCACAGGCATCGTTTGTTCCTTTTTTCTCATGCATTCTCTCCCTGTTCCAGGCTCAGCCGTTCCCGGATCTCCCGCGCCATTTGTTCCAGCGCGTCCGCCCAGGTTTCCAACATTTCGCGGGGCACGGTCACGGTTTCCCCGTCCCCTTCTATGGGGCGCAGATATTCGGCCATCATGTAGCCCGTTTTCCCGTTTGCTTCCACCCTGCGCCATGCGGCGTCCGCCCAGGCGAGCACCCGCACGCGGGTTCCCACCGGCACGCGGGCGATGACGGCGCTTTTCTTGTCAGGCGCTTTCCGCAGGTTCACCGTTTTGCCGCTGTCCGCCGTCACAATGGCCCACTCGTCCATGTCCCCGCCTCCTTCCGCATAGTCCACATATTTCAGTTGTCCGCCGAATTTCCAATTTCCTTGCCTGCTGTCCCGCTGAATGCCGCCGTCCACACTGGTGCAGTGGGTGATGCACAGGGGATTGGCGCAGGTCACTACACCCACGTGATAATAGTCCCGTACATCTCCGCTGTCCTTGTAGCGGTCGGGAAGATCGTACTTTGCTTCTCCCGGTTCCCGCGCTTTGTACACGATTTCGCCCAGGTATATTTCCCCGGCGTCCGCAATGGGCCCGAAGCTGCTCATGGCGTTTCTTGCCGCCCAATTGCTGCCGTGGACGCCGGGCCACTTGAAGCCCGCCAGCGCCAGGGCCCCGATGATGAGGCCGATGCAGTCGCACGTGCCGTCGCTTCCGTCGTGGCCCGATTCGTAGCCATGGATGCGGGACACATTTTCCTGCACACATTCCAGGAACTTTCCAAGGGAAATCATGTTGATCCCTCCTTACGTTTCCGCTTCCCAGCTGAGCGCCGCCGTGCCGCCGCTCACCGTGCATTTCAGCGTATACGTGCCGTCCTCGGCGGGCAGCGCGGGCAGTGGCGAAGCGTAGGGCACATAGCTGTTCTGGCCGTTGCCGCGGCGCATCAGGTAGTCCCCGCTGCTGTCCGGGCTGTTCGGGGCCGTTTCCAGCTTCGCCCGCAGGTTCTGCCGATAGAAGGTATCGTGGCCCACGGGGATTTCCACATCCCGGTCGCCCGCGTCGATGTACTGCTCCGTGCCGAAGTCGTCCACAATTTGCGGATTTTGGTACGGGGCGGAGGATTCGATGGTGGGGGCGGTTATGCCGTACACAACCGTCAGGGGATGTTCAGCCAGGAACGCCTTAAACTGGGATAAAGTCATGTTCGCCACATTATCCGGCCGAACATACAGATACGCTCCATTTCGCGCAGAAGTGCTGAGTACATTTGCCCCAACTACTGTATTGCTCGTCGTAATATTCGCTTGAGCGTATAGGTTAGATATACAAATGGCGTACCTCACACTATTAAGCGCACCGACTTTAGTGAAATAATAGTTGTTAGGGCCAGAAGTATCATTCCGATCCCACGTTTCTGAACCATTAAAGACCTTCAATAAAAATTTTCTTGTAACAGTTCCGTCGCTGTCGTATTCGTCGCCGTCGTAGTACAGGCGATTGTTCGCGTCCAACCTGGGAATGCCTCGCAGCTCCAGGCTGCTGTCCAGCGGATAGGTGTGGGCGGTATACGGTTCAAATTTCCCGTCCCGCTCCCCGTCCCAGCGCAGATGGATGCAGGTGGTGCCGTCCCCGCCGGTCACGGTCAGCTCGCCGCTTTTCGCGGGGGTGAACTTTCCAGA
>CACWWM010000027.1 GCA_902764565.1 uncultured Eubacteriales bacterium | reverse complement strand
TAAATTTCGTTGCCGATGCTCCACAGGATCACGGAGGGGTGGCACCGATCCCGCCGCACCCATTCCGCCACGTCCCGGGGATAGGTTTCCGGGAAAAATCGGGCGTTGTCATAATCCGTTTTGGGCAGCTCCCACATATCATACAGCTCGTCCATCACCAGCAGGCCCATTGCGTCGCACAGATCCAGCAGCTCCCGTGCAGGGGGATTGTGGGAAGTGCGGATGGCGTTCACGCCCATATCCATCATGACCCGCAGTTGCCGCCGGGCCGCGTCCACGTTGAACGCCGCGCCCAAAGCGCCCAAATCGTGATGCAGGCACACGCCGTGGAGCTTGACCGGCTCGCCGTTCAAGAAAAATCCCTTGTCCGGGGTAAATGCCGTTTCCCGGAATCCCACGTTTACGGTTTCCTTCTGCGCACCCAAGGTCAATTCGAGGGGATACAGAACAGGATTTTGGATGCTCCAGGGCTGAACCTCCGCCACATGCAGGGAAAGGGCCGCGCCGGTATCTGTTTTTTCCATGCGTCCGGCGGCGAGCATTTTTCCCTCCGGCGCGCGCAGGGTGACTTCGGGCAGTTCCTCCCCCGCCCGGTTGATTTCCGCTTCAACCGTCAAAACCCATGCATCGCCCTTCCGAACGGTGTTCACCTGGAAACCGTCCGGGATCATGTGCCGTTCGGGCAGGGACAGCAGCCGCACGCTCCGGTAAATGCCCGCGCCGGAATACCAGCGGGAATTGGGGCTTTGGTGGCGGATATGCACGGCGATTTCGTTATCTCCCGGCTTGAGTTTTCCAGAAAGATCCACGAAAAAGGGCGTGTAGCCGTACCGATGGGTACACAGGATTTCCCCGTTCAGCAGCACGTCCGCGTCCATATACACGCCGTCAAAATCCAGCAGCACGCAGGCGTCCAGTCCTTCGTTCCGCAGGGTTTTCATGTACCACCCGTCGCCGGAGGCGTACAGATCGTCCGTGTTTTCGATCAGCCAGTCGTGGGGCAGCGTCACGGGGCGAAGCGCCGCCGCTTTCATCTCTTCATATTTTCTTTCCAGGGGCAGATTGACAAACAGCCAATCCTTATTCCACAGCTTTCGCATGGCAAAAACTCCTTTGAGCTTCAATTTCTTCTATATTCAGAAATACGCCGTAAAGCTTCCATTTCCTGCCCTGCTGCGAAGAAGAAAAAGTTTACGTTGTCCCATCTGCCCGTATGTGTTATAATGGGCTGTATTGATTTACAAGGGGGAGTTTCACGCATGATCCTGTTTGATACCCATGCCGATACCCTGTACAAGCGCGCCCAGCATCCGGGGATGGCCCTGGACGTGACCCCGGAAAAGCTTTCCCTGGGCGGCGTGACCGTGCAGACCATGGCGCTTTATGTGGGCGACAGTTCCAAACTGGACGATATTGCCGATCTGTTTGGCCGCATGTGGGCCCTGGGGGCCAAGCTGCCCGAAGAAGGACTGGCGCAGCTGACCGATTACCGGGACGCGAAGGACGGCAGCCGGGCGTTTATTTATTCCGTGGAAGGGTGCGATCTGCTGGCAAAGGGTCTGGATCAATTGGAAGTCTGGCGGCAGCGGGGCGTGCGCATGGCGGCGCTGACCTGGAATTATGAAAACTGCATCGGTACCCCCGCAAAATTCGACGCCGTTTCTCCCCTGAAGCCCTTGGGCCGGGAAGCTGTGCGGGAAATGGTGCGGCTGGGCATCGCACCGGACACCTCCCACCTGAACGAGCGCGGCTTTTATGATCTACTGGAAATGGGCATGGTGCCTCTGGCCTCCCATTCCTGCTGTCAGGCGCTGTGCGCCCATCGCCGGAACCTTTCCGACGATCAGCTCCGCGCCCTGTTCCAGGCAGGGGGCTATGTAGGCATCAATTTCTATCCTTTCTTCCTGGCGGAGGACGGCCATGCCGATTTGGACAGCGTTTGCGACCACGCCCTGCACATGATGGAGCTGGGCGGCGAAAACCACATCGGCTTCGGTTCCGATTTCGACGGCATCGAATGCAAGCCGAAGGGGCTGAACGGACCCCAGGATTTCCCGGCGCTGTTTGCCGCCCTGCGCCGCCGGGGCGTGACCGAAAGCCAAATCGAAGCCATGGCCGGAAAGAACCTGATGGCCTATTATGATCGGATTGACCCGAGAAGCTGAATTTCGGAAGAGTTGAGAGCGGAGAGTTAAGAGTTGAGATATTGTATAGTCAAAATCAATCTCAACTCCCAACTCTAAACTCTCAACTCTGTTGGCCCCAGTGGCCTGACATCAATCTCAACCCCAACAGTACAGGAGGAGATAAAATGCTCGGTATGATCGGAGCCATGGGCAAGGAAGTGGACGCCCTGCGGCAGCAGATGGTAAACACAGAGGAAAAACAGACCGGATTCACCCGCTTTACCGTGGGCGAGCTGTGGGGCGAAAAAGTATGTTTGGCCCAATGCGGTATCGGCAAAGTGCACGCCGCCCTGTGCGCCCTAAGCATGATGATGGATTTCAAGGTTTCCGCCATCCTGAATATCGGCGTGGCGGGGGCCCTGCGGCCTTCCCTCGGCATCGGAGACGCGGTGGTGGCGGACAGCGCCGTGCAGCACGACATGGATACTTCCCCCATCGGCGACCCTGTGGGCATGGTGTCCGGGCCGAATATCGTGCACTTCCCCTGCGATTCCGCCTTATCAGATCTGCTCAAACGGGCGGCGGAGGAAGCAGGCCTGCACTGGGAAAGCGGGGCCGTAGCCACCGGGGATCAGTTCATCGTGGGCACGGAAAAGAAAAACTACCTGGCAGAAACCTTCGGGGCTGCCGCCTGCGATATGGAGGGCGGTGCCATCGCCCAGTGCTGCTACGAAATGAACGTGCCCTACGTCGCCGTCCGCCTGATCTCCGACACCCGGGACGGAGACGAACAGGAATACATGGAAAAGGCGCTCTTTGCCTGTGCCTGTGAAGAAAAGCTGCTGCGCTGTTTCATGCGCCTGTACGGGGAGGAAAAACGGCATGGATAAGTGGGATCATCGGTTTATGGAAATGGCCCGGCTGGTATCCACCTGGACCAGCTGCTTCGCGCCGGGCCGCGCCATCGGGGCCGTCATCGTAAAGGACAAGCGCATCATGACCACCGGCTACAACGGCGCGCCCGCCGGAATGAAAACCTGCAAGGAAAAGGGCGAATGTCTGCGCCGGAAGCTGGGCATCGAAAGCGGCACCCGGGCGGAAGTGTGCTACGCCGCCCACGCGGAGCAGAACGCCATTCTGCAGGCCGCCAAATTGGGCATCAGCATCGACGGGGCCACCCTGTACTGCACCCATCAGCCCTGCTCCATCTGCGCGAAAATGATCGTGAACGCGGGCATCCGCCGGGTGGTGTACGAACAGGGCTACCCCGATCCCTTTACCCTGGAGATTTTCGGCGAAACCGGCGTGACGCTGGAAAAATACGAAGGAGGCGGACAGCAATGAAGCGCTTTCTTTCCATGCTCCTGATGGCGGTTCTGCTGCTGTCCCTCGTGCCCCAGGCCCTGGCGGCGGATGAACCCGAACCCATTCCCGTGATCGCCAGGGAGGATCTTTCCCCCACGCCCACCGGTCTTCATCATTATATGCTGATCTGCATCGATTCCTGGAAGGCCGACCTGTCCAAGCCCGAAGGTCAGTTTACCGACGGCATGATGCTGGTCACGGTGGACGAGTACGCCCATCGCGTCATGCTCACCAGCTTTGTGCGGGATATGCTGATCCTTCGTTCCGACGGCAAATTTGGCCGCGTCAACAACGTGATGGCCAAGATGAGCCCCAACGACGGCAAGCAGGGCATCCAAATGCTGATCGACACCCTCAATTCCCATTTTGATCTGCGGATCGAGAAATTCATCGTGGTGGATTTTAAGCAGGTTGAAAACATCGTGGACGCCATCGGCGGCGTGGATATCGCTCTCAGAGACCGCGAAAAAGACCGGATCAGAAGCTTCGGCGTGAAGCTTCCCGCCGACAACGCGGACGGAACCACCCATTTGAAGGGATACGCCGCGGTATTGTATATGCGCATCCGCAAGGTCGCCACCCAGGAATACCTGCACGCCGACGGCGGCGTGTATGCGGACACTCAGGAAATGGCCCGTTCCTACCGCGACAGCGTGGTGCTTTCCGCCATCGCCGAAAAGCTGAAGGATATCACCTATCAGGACGCTATGAAGCTTTTGGACGTGATTTTGGAAAATCTGGTCTATACCAACATGACCACGGACGATATGCTGTCCGCGGTGGATCTGGCTTTGCAGATGCGGGGCATTCCCGTCGAGCATATCACCATGCCCGTCAATAATCCTTCCAAGCAAAAGGCCGACGGAACCTGGTATGAGATTTCCCCCACGCCGGAGCACTTTAAAAAGGACGGCCTGAGCTACTGCGAGTTTTCCTATTCCGATATGGCGGTCAAGCAAATCAATTATGAATTGAATCGTGAAAAACTGTGGGATTTCTTGCTGGACAGCTTTGTGGTGGTGGACGAGGAATGAGTTTTCAGGCGGTCATTTTCGATATGGACGGGCTGCTGATGGACAGCGAGCGCGTGGGCCTGACCGTAATGCACGAATGCGGGCTTTTGCAGGGGTATGATATCCCTGTGGACATGGTGCGGGAAACCATCGGCAGCAACAATCGGTCCGCAAGTGATTTTTATCATCAATTCTTTCCCGACCTGGACACGGCCAGGATGTTTCAGGATTTTAAAAACGCTATGTGCGATTTGGCGAAGCAGGGCAAAATCCCCCTGAAAACGGGGGCGCGGGAGCTGCTGGACGCCCTCAAGGCCCGGCATATTCCCATGGCCGTGGCTTCCTCCAGCGGGCAGAGCACCATCCGCGTGTATTTGGAATCCGTCGGCGTGATTTCTTATTTCAATGAAATCGTGACCGGCAGCGGCCTGCCCTCCAAGCCCGCCCCGGACGTCTTCCTGAAAGCGGCGGCGGCGCTGAACGCAAAGCCGGAAGCCTGTCTGGTGTTGGAGGATTCCATCCACGGCGTGCAGGCGGGCAGGGCAGCCGGAATGACGGTTTTCATGATCCCGGACGTGATCCCCTATAACGAAGCATTGAAGCCCTTCTGTGACCGGGTGCTGCCCGATCTTGCAGCGGTGATCCCGCTGCTTGAAGCATGACCGCCGCTATCGTGTGCGTGGGACGGCTTCGGGAAAAGGGCTATGCCGCCGCCGCGGAGGAATACCTGAAACGCCTGTCTCGCTACGGAAAAACGGAAATCATCGAGCTGCCTGATCTGCCAGAGCCCGCCAACGCTTCCGACGCTGATCGGGCCCAGGTGATGGAAAAGGAAGGGCAAAGCATCCTTGCCCGCTTAAAGCCCGCCGATCACGTGATCGCCCTGTGCATCGACGGCCCGCAGCGCTCCAGCGAAGCCTTCGCCACCCGCGTGTCCCAGCTGGAAATGCAGGGAAAACGGATCGTGTTTGTCATCGGCGGCTCCCTGGGCCTGTCCCCCGCCGTGGTTCAGCGGGCGGACGAAAAGCTGTCCCTGTCCAAAATGACCTTCCCCCACCAGCTGGCCCGGGTACTGCTTTTGGAGCAGCTTTACCGCGCCTGCAAAATCAACGCGGGAGAAAGATATCACAAATAGCTGTCTTTCTTCTGTTTTTTTATTGACATGCATTCATGTATTCATTTATAATTTTAGAATCATATCCCATTGGGAAAGATTGAAGGAGGATTACCCCATGAAGAAACTGGTTGCTCTGTTTATGGCTCTTCTGATGGCGCTGGGCCTGGCGAACATCGCTCTGGCCGATGACGCTCCCGCTTACAAAATCGCCATCATGACCGGCACCACCTCCCAGGGTGAAGAAGAAGTGTACGCCGCCACCTCTCTGCAGGCGGAGTTCCCCGACATCGTGGTGCACGACACCTATCCCGACAACTTCTCCTCTGAAGTGGAAACCACCATTTCCAAGCTGATCGCTTTCGCCAGCGACCCCGACGTGAAGGCCATCATCTTTGTGCAGGCCGTTCAGGGCGCGACCGCCGCTTTCACCCAGATCGCCAATGAAATGGGCCGCGACGACATCCTGCTCATCGCCGGTGTTCCCGCCGAAGACCCCGCCGACATCTCCGCCGCCACCGATATCGTGCTGGCCAACGACGAAATCGGCTGCGGCTATCAGGTAGCCGACCTGGCCAGCATGTGGGAATGCGACGTGCTGGTGCACTATTCCTTCGCCCGTCACCTGTCCTATGAAACCATCGTGGCCAAGCGCGACGCCATGAAGGCCACCGCTGAAAGCTACGGCATCGAATTCATCGAGCGCGACTGCCCCGACCCCACCGGTGACGCTGGCATGAGCGGCGCTCAGGCTGCCGTTCTGGAAGACATCCCGAAGGTCATGCAGGAATACGCCGGCAAGAAAGTGTGCTTCTACTGCACCAACTGCGGTCTGCAGGTTGCTCTCCAGCAGGCCATCGTGAACGAACCCAACGCTTACTATGCTCTGCCCTGCTGCCCCAGCCCCTATCATGGATTCCAGGAAGCCTTCGGCCTCACCGCCACTTACGGCGATGTGGACGGCGCTATCAAGAACCTGGCCAACTACCTGAACGAGCATAACGCCGTGGATCGTTTCTCCACCTGGAGCCTGCCCGTGAACATGTCCATGATCAACGCCGGTTTTAAATATGCCTGCCTGTACGCCGAAGGAAAGACCGACGGCAAGGTGGACCTGGACGTGCTGGGCCAGTGCTTCGCCGACGCGACTGGCAGCGATATCGAACTGGGCACCTATGTGGACGCCGCTGGCAACGAATATGACAACTACCTGCTCATCGCCCTGGAGCCCATCGACTTCGCGGACTATCTGAACTAATTCATCGGATTTCAGGGCTGTCTGGGGTTCCGGTTTCGACCGGGCCCCGGGCAGCTCTCCCTTTTTTGTAATCAGGTTTCTTTTTTTGCCCGGCGGTTTTTCCATGGCATACGGTTCCCGCCGATTCCATGGAAAGCCCGCTAAAATGCCTGCGCGCGGCCGCGGTAAAGCGCG
The DNA here is from genome assembly GCA_902764565.1 of uncultured Eubacteriales bacterium. Lineage (GTDB taxonomy): Bacteria > Bacillota > Clostridia > Christensenellales > Aristaeellaceae > RUG563. The sequence continues at coordinate 4,202 of CACWWM010000027.1, read as the reverse complement.
TCCCCGTCGGCTATGGAAAGGAGTTGCGGCTGTTTGACCAATGATTGTATCCTGGAAATGAACCATATCACCAAGCGGTATGGCTCCAACGCGGTGCTCAAGGACGTTTCCCTGAAAGTCCGCCCCGGCGAAATCCACGCCCTGCTGGGAGAAAACGGCGCGGGGAAATCCACCTTGATGAACGTGCTTTTCGGTATGCCGGTGATCCATTCCACCGGCGGTTTTGAGGGCGAAGTAGTATTTAACGGCCAAAAGGTGAATATCGCCTCCCCCATGGACGCCATGGACAAGGGTATCGGCATGGTGCACCAGGAATTTATGCTGATTCCCGGCTTCAGCGTGACGGACAACATCAAGCTGAACCGTGAAATCTCCAAGCCCTGGGCCGTCAGCAAAATTTTGAGCAAGGATTTGGAGTTCCTGGACACCAAGGCCATGGCCATGGACGCCCGCAAAGCCCTGGACGGCGTGGGCATGAGCATCGAGGAATATACCCTGGTGAGCGGCCTGCCCGTAGGCCACATGCAGTTTATTGAAATCGCCCGCGAAATCGACAAATCCGGCATGAAGCTGCTGGTGTTCGACGAACCCACCGCCGTGCTGACGGAAAGCGAAGCCCAGCAGCTCCTGCGCGTGATGAAGGACATCGCTTCCAAGGGCATCGCCATCATTTTCATCACCCACCGTTTGGACGAGGTGATGGACGCCGCCGATACCGTGACCATCCTGCGGGACGGCGCGCTGGTATCCTCCTTCCCCAAGGCGGAAACTACGCCGGAAAAGCTGGCCGCCCTCATGATCGGCCGGGGTGACGAAAGCGTGATCCAGGTCAGCAAGCGCACGGAAGAAATCAAAGGCGGCGTGGCCATGTCCATCCGGGACCTGTGGGTGAATATGCCCGGCGAAGTGGACAAGGGCGTGAACTTAGACGTGCGGGAAGGCGAAATCCTCGGCATCGGCGGTCTGGCCGGTCAGGGAAAAATCGGCATCCCCAACGGGGTCATGGGCCTGTACGAAGCGGCGGGCGACGTAACGCTGTTCGGCCAGAAGCTGCCCTTGGGCGACGCCAAAGCCGCCCTGAAAGCGGGGCTCGCCATGGTGAGCGAGGATCGGCGGGGCGTGGGCCTCCTGCTGGATCAATCCATTGAAGATAATATCGCCTTTACCGCCATGCAGGTGAAGGGCGATTTCCAAAAGGGCCTTCTGCACCAGAAGGACAGCCGGGCCATCCGGCGCTACGCGGAGGAAATGATCAAGGAGCTGGACATCCGCTGCACCTCCCCCGCCCAGCCGGTGGGCACCCTGTCCGGCGGCAACCAGCAGAAAGTCTGCGTGGCCCGTGCCCTGGCATTAAAGCCCAAATTCCTGTTTGTGTCCGAGCCCACCCGCGGCATCGACATCGGCGCGAAGCAGTTGGTGCTGGAAACGCTGGTGCGCCTCAACCGGGACATGGGCATGACCGTGGTGATGGTCTCCTCGGAACTCCAGGAGCTGCGCTCCATCTGCGACCGCATCGCCATCGTGGCGGAAGGCAAAGTGGTGGACATTCTGAAAACGAACGCTTCGGATACGGCCTTCGGCTTGGCCATGTCCGGCGTAAAATCCAAGGAGGGTGAAGAAGCATGAGCGGGAAAGCCAAAGAAAAGCCCACCGTCCAATCCCGGATCGTGCCCGTCGTGCTGTTCATCCTGGCGGCGGCGCTGATCGCGGCGTCCATTGGCGGCTACGCCCTGCAAAACGCGGGCGATATCAAAATCACCCTGGATAACATGCGCATGGGCGCCGTGCTGCACACCGCCTCCGAAGGTCTGGTGAACAGCATCGCCCAGCAGGCCCGCGCCGATAAGCTGGCCGAGCTGCGCAAGGATAAGAACTTCCGCAAGCGGGGCCTGGACGAGGTAAACGCCATCTGCGACGGCGCGATGGAGGAAGCCCGGGCGGCGGCGGAAGCCCTGTACGCCAATCCCGTGGTGCAGGATCAGGCGGCCCTGGAAAGCGCCATCGAAACCTTTGAAGCGGCGCTGGCCGAGGCCAGCATCCTGTCCGCCCAGGAAAAGGGCGTTTTCTCCGATCTCTATGTGCAGTTGGTGGACAACATTTCCAACTGGACGGAAATCGCCGGGGACGGCAAACTGGACAGCGAAATCCTTTCTTCCCTGGCCGCCGTGGCTCCCGGTGTGAACGACGCAGCCAACAGCCATTTGCAGGCATCCTTCGCGCGTCTGGCCCGGGATATGGCCGCCAAGCAGCAGGCCAAGGAAGACGGCGAGCTGCAAAACCAACTGATCACCCTGATGGTTGGAAGCGTTGCCGACTGGACGGAATACAGCGGCCTGGATCAGGCGGCGCTGTGGGATCAGCTGACTGCCGACGTACCCGCCTTGGCGGACAACGAGCGTTTCAAGGACGCGCTGCTCACCGCCGCCCAGGAATATGTGGCCGCCGCTGAAAAAGGCGAAGCCATTACCGCCCCCGCCGAAGCGGAGCAGGGCGCGGATACCGTCAGCGAAACCCAGGCGGATTACAGCTACTTCGTGCCCACCGAGGCCCTGACGAAAGAAGAAAACGAGAAAAATGAAGCGTATGAAGCGCTGAAAGCGCAGCTCATCGCCATTATCCCCGATTTGGGCGGCCTGAGCGCCAAGCTGCAAACCACCCTGCGGGAGAGCCTGGAAAAAGTGCTGTGGTTAGGCGATACGGATTTCTCCACCCGGTATAACGCCTATACCGCCCACCAGTCGGGCGCCGCGGCGGAAAGCGCCTGGAAGCTGACCCTGGCCTCCCTTGCCAAGCCTTTGCTGCTGGGCGGGATCGCCGTGCTGCTGCTGGGCCTGGTGCTGTTCTTCTGGAAAACCCTTACCACCCGGTTCGGCGTGCCCCGCACCATCATCGCCCTGTTCTTCGTGTACCTGTGCCTGCTGGCCGAATTGTACAACATCAGCGTGAAGCTCATGCTGGGCAACGTGCTGGAACGCATGACCATGTACGGCGTGCTGGTGCTGGCCATGATGCCCGGCATCCAGTGCGGCATCGGGCTAAACATGGGCATGACCATCGGCTGCATTTCCGGATTGCTCGGCATCGTGCTGGCCCTGCAATTCAACATGGTAGGCTTTGCCGCCCTGCTGTTCTCCTGCGTCTGCGGCGCGGTGATCTCCCTCCCCCTGGGCTGGGGCTATTCCAAGCTGCTCAACCGCATGAAGGGCAACGAAATGACCATTTCCACCTACGTGGGCTTCTCCTTCGTGTCCCTCATGTGCATCGGCTGGATGATGCTTCCCTTCGACAATCCCAAGATCATCTGGCTTTTGAGCGGCAAGGGCCTGCGCGTCACCCACAGCCTGCTGGGCAGCTTCGCCCATCTGCTGGATAAGCTGCTGGCCTTCAATATCTTCGGCGTCAAGGTGCCCACGGGCGGCCTGCTCTTCTTAGCCCTTTGCTGCCTGCTGATCTGGCTGTTCTCCCGTTCCCGCTTAGGTATAGCTATGACGGCGGCGGGTTCCAATCCCCGCTTCGCGGAAGCCAGCGGCATCAACGTAAACTCCATGCGCACGGTGGGCACGGTGCTTTCCACCGTCATCGCCGCCGTGGGCATCGTGATCTATTCCCAGGCCTTCGGTTACGCGCAGCTTTACACCGCGCCCCGGCAATTGGGCTTTATCGCCGCCAGCGCGATCCTGATAGGCGGTGCCACAGTGAGCAAGGCCAAGGTGAGCCACGTGCTCATCGGCGTGTTCCTGTTTGAGGGCGTGCTGGTCTTCGGCCAGCAGATCGCCAATTCCGTGGTGGCTGGCGGGGGCCTGAGCGAAGTCATGCGCATCATGATTTCCAACGGCATCATCCTGTATGCCCTGACCCAGACTGGAGGTGGGCGTCGTGACTGAGCAAAATAAAATCCGTTCCCACTTTGAAAAATATGTGGTGACCTATCTGTTCATCGCCCTGAGCGTGCTGTTCATCGTGGTGTCCGGCCTGGATATGAACTATGTAGCCAGCCAGCTGCTTCTGCGCCTGAACCGCAACGCTTTCATCGTGCTGGCCCTGATTATCCCCATCATCGCCGGCATGGGCATCAACTTCGCCATCACCATCGGTGCTATGGCCGCCCAGATCGGCCTGCTCCTTACCATCAACTGGGGCGTTTCCGGCATGCCCGGCATCCTGCTGGCCGCCGCCATCACGCTGCCCCTTGGCGCGTTCTT
>CACWWM010000026.1 GCA_902764565.1 uncultured Eubacteriales bacterium | reverse complement strand
GACCACCACGTCGAAAACGTCGCCGTTGGCCCGCCGGAAGGAACGGGCGTAAGCGCCTTCCTGCTGAGGAGTCTGTTCATCCACGAAACCCGCGTCCCGGGCGTCCAGCCGGTCTGCGAAGGAACGCAGGACGGGGGCGTACCTGTTTTCCTGCCAGGCGTCGATCAGCTTATAGGCTTTTGCCTCGTCGATCTCCACGTCGTCCAGCGTCCAATGAATCACATGCGTGTTTTCATCGGTGTTGGCTTCCAGGGTGTGGGCGTTTTCCCAGACAGTCATGTCTGCGGAAGCCTGACCGCACTCATAAATCGAATGGGCGGCGCTGGAGGAACCCTCCGCGTAATAGCCGTATGCCCCGGTTTGGGCGTCGAAGGTAAGGCTGACCCGATACCGTTCCCAGCCCTGGATAACGGTCGCGGGCGTGCCATCCCGAAGGGTGAGAATCTCAAAAATCAAGCTGTTCGTCTGCCCCTCGTCCGGGATTTCGCCGGTGACCAGCTCCGGGCAGCCGTCGCCGTTCAGGTCGATGAACGTATAGCCGATTTTTTCCAGGCGGTCGCCTTCGCTGTAACTGGCGCAGCGATGGGCGCTGCCGACGGCTTCTCGGGCGATCCAGGCATCCTCGTCGCCCAAAAGGCCTGCCGCGTACTGATCCAGCACGGGCTCGTATACTTCACAGGCCGCTTCCCAGGTTTCAGCGTTTGCCGAAAGAACCGTCAGCGCCAGGAGAACGAACGCAAAGAGCACCGCTATTTTTTTCATCATACTCATCCTTTTTTCATAAGATACCGGCGGTTTTACACCGCTCGACATTTATACGGATCAGAAATCGAAAAAACTGCTTGATTTTGAAAAATATTTTCGTTCCCAAAAGGAACCGTCCGGCATGAAAGCCGGACGGTTCTTATATCCATTTATTTGTCGCCTTTCTCGGAAAGGGCCTGGGGAAACCGCTCATCAGCCGTGCGGGTTTAGCCGCGCGGCGCGATGCCAGCCAAAAGGCTTAGAGTGGAAGCACGGGCAAGCGAAGCACAGGCCGTGCGAAGAAATTCCAAAGAGCGGTTTCCCCAGAAATATCACGTTTTATTCGTCCGCCTGCAGGGCGTCGTAGCCTTCCTCGCCGGTACGCACGCGCACCACGTTTTCCACATCCTGCACGAAGATCTTGCCGTCGCCGATGTGGCCGGTATGGAGCACGCTGCGGGCGGTGTCGATGACCGTGCGAACGGGCACTTTGCTCACCACGATGTCCACCTGCACCTTGGGCAGCAGGGTCACTTCCACGGGGGTGCCGCGGTAATATTCGGGCTTGCCCTTCTGCAGGCCGTAGCCCATCACGTTGGTGACGGTCATGCCGGTGATGCCGATTTTGTTCATGGCGGTCTTCAGGGTTTCCAGGCTGGCCGGACGGCAGATGATCTGCACGCGGGTATAAACCGGTTCGTCCGGGGCCTTTTCCCTGGCCTTGCGGGGAGCAACCGCGGCGGCTGCTGCAACGGGCGTTTCCGCGGGCACGGGCATCGCTTCCGTTTCGGTCAGAGCGCCGTCCGGGGTGATGGCAAAGCCGGAGTAAGCGGTGGGCAGGCCGTGCTCGGAACGGTCCAGCCCCATGATCTCGTCGGCGGCTTCCGCACGCAGACCGATGGTCTTTTTAATCAGGACGAACACCACGGTAATGATTACAGCCGTCCAGGCGATGGTGGCAAGCACGCCTAAGCACTGCACGCCCAGGAACTTGAAGCCGCCGCCGTAAAACACGCCCTTGTCGGTGGAAACGCCGGTGGCGAAGAAGCCGGTCAGCACGGTGCCCAGGGCGCCGCACACGCCGTGGACGGAAATCGCGCCCACGGGGTCGTCGATCTTGATGACCTTATCAAAGAGTTCTACGCTCAGCACCACCGCAAAGCCGCAGACCAGGCCGATCAGGGCCGCGCCGAAGGGGTTCACCGCGTCGCAGCCCGCCGTGATGCCCACCAGACCGGCCAGGGCGGCGTTGAAGGTCATGGATACGTCGGGCTTGCCGTAGCGCACCCAGGTGAACAGCATGGTGGCCAAAGTGGCCACGGCGGCGGCTAAGTTGGTGTTGAAGAACACCAGACCTGCGGATTCAATCAGGCTGTCGCTGTCCATGCCCACGGTGGAAGCGCCGTTGAAGCCGAACCAGCAGAACCACAGGATGAACACGCCCAGAGCGGCGATGGACAGGTTGTGGCCTAAGATGGCCCGGGGCTTGCCGTCCTTGCCGTACTTGCCCACGCGGGGGCCCAGCATCTTCGCGCCGATCAGGGCGCACACGCCGCCCACCATATGCACGGCGGTGGAACCGGCGAAATCATGGAAGCCCATTTCGGCCAGCCAGCCGCCGCCCCAGATCCAGTGGCCGGATACGGGATAAATGAACAGGGAAATGGCGGCGGAATAGATGCAGTAAGCGGAGAACTTGGTGCGCTCCGCCATGGCCCCGGAAACGATGGTGGCGGAGGTGGCGCAGAACACCGTCTGGAAAATGGCGTAGGCCCACAGCGGTACCCCGGCGGGGAGCACGTGGCTGTAATCTTTCATGATGAAGGGGTCGATCCAGCCGAACAGCGCCGTGCCGGCACCGAACATGATGCCGTAGCCGAACAGCCAGTACAGGGGCGTGCCGATGCAGAAGTCCATCAGGTTCTTCATCAAAATATTGCCGGTGTTCTTGGCCCGGGTGAAGCCCGCTTCGCACATGGCAAAGCCGGCCTGCATAAAGAACACCAGCGCCGCGCCCAGCAGCACCCAGATCGTGTTGGCAGGAGAATACGTCATTTTGGTCACTTCCGTTTCCGTAAAATTTCCAACAAAAAAGGCGCCGGGTGCTATCAAGCACACCCTTGCGCCTTGCTGGAATGAGGGCATTTTACGGGAACTTCCGTTATTTGTCAAGGGGATGAACAATCAAAAAACAATGGACTTACAGAGGCTTTGCATAGCAGACGGCTCCCGGCAGCTTGTCATAGGGCGGATAATTGGGAATCAGCGCATAGCCCCGTTTCGTGTACAGGGCCACGGCGTCCGGCATGATGGGCCGGGTCTGCAGGATGACGCGGCGATAGCCCATGGCCCGGGCCTTTTCCTCGATCTGATCCATGAGCGCGGAAGCGATGCGCCGCCCCCGAAAGGCGGGCTCCACCCACAGGCGCTTCACCTCCGCCTCCGCTTCGGAATACCGCTTGAGCCCTGCGCAGGCCACCGGCTGCTCATCCATAAAAGCCAGCAAAACAACGGGAATTTCGGCGGAAGCGTTGAAGGGGATGAAGCCCGCCCGGTTTTCCTTTCCGCCCACGATGCGGCTGTAATAGGCTTCCGTCACCGCGTAAAAATGGCGGAAAGCCGGGTGGCTCCCGTCCGTCCAGGCATAGGTGATTTCGGGCATGGCGTCAGGCTTCCTTTGCTTTTAAGGTATCGGCGTACTTTTCCGCCGCTGCCCGGAAAGGCGGCATGGCTTTTTCCAGGGCCTGGCGCAGGGCGGGCACGTCCGTTTGCGACAGTCTGCCGTCCCGCACGCGGACGACGCCTGCCGTCATCACCAGCCGCACGTCTGCCGCGCACGCGCCGTAGACCAAAGCGGAATAGGGATCGTACAGGGGGAAGAGCGCGGGCCTGTCCGTCCCCACCAGCGCCAGATCCGCCCGGAAGCCGGGCCGAAGCACGCCGGTTCTTTCCATGCCCAGCGCTTCGGCTCCGCCTCTGGTGGCGGCCCGAACGATCTCCCGGGCGGGGAACAGGCTCCGGTCGTGATATTTCGTTTTCTGGCACACGGCGAACAGCCGCATCTGATCGAACAGGCTCAGGGTGTTGCCGCTGGAAGCGCCGTCCGTGCCGAAGCCGAAAGGAATGCCCGCCCGGGCGGCGTCCCGCATGGGGGCGACGCCCTTGCCCGCTTTTACGTTGCTGCCGGGGCAGTGGGCGATGCGCGCGCCGCGCCGGGCAAGGCAGGCGATGTCCGCATCGGTCAGATGGATGCAGTGAACGGCCAGCAGCCTGGGGCCGCACAGGCCCAGGCTGTCCAGATAGGAAACGGGCGTCTGCCCGCGCTCCGCGAAAAACCGCATTTCATCGTCCATTTCACAGGCGTGCAGGGTCAGCAGGGTATCGTATTTTTCCGCCAGGGCCTGGCATTTTTGCAGCATCTCCGCGGAAACGGTGGTGGTGCCGTGGGGCGCGATGATGGGCCGCACCCATTCGCTGTCAGCGTATGCCTGAAGCAAAGATTCGGACAGCGCCAGGGCGTCCTCGGGCGTATCGCTGCCGGGGGCCCGCTGGCAGATCACCGTTTCCCCAAGGTATCCCCGCATGCCCATTTCAACGCAGGCCCGGGCCACTTCCGCCTCGTAATAGTACATGTCCGCAAACGTGGTTATGCCGGAAAGCAGCATTTCCGCGATGGCGAAGCGTGCGCCGAGATAAGTCAGCTCCCGCGTCCACGCTTCCTGCTCCAGAGGGAAAAGAAAGCGCCGCAGCCGATCCGGGCAGTCGTCGCCCATGGTGCGGAAGGGGATCATGCTGGCGTGGCAGTGCAGGTTCACAAAGCCGGGCAGCAGGATGCCGCCGCCGCAGTCAATGATTTCATCAGCCTGCGGCGCGTCCCCTTCGCCTAAGGCGGCGACGCATCCGTTTTCTGTCAGCAGCCAGCCGGAAACATATTCGGTATACTGATCGTCCATGGTCAGAATATGGGCGTTTTTGAGCAAGGTTTTCACGCTTCCGCCCCCTTCATCAGATCCAGCGCCGCCGCGCAGAAAACCTTCACGCTCTTGGCGATCACGCTTTCGTCCATGTCGAAGGAAACGGTGTGCTGGGCGCCGGCCATGGGCGTCATCACCCGCATATATGTGGCCAGTCCGCCGTGGGCCTGCACGCGGTTCATCATGACGGAAATATCCTCGCTGCCCCAATTCCGGGCGTTCTGCTCGGAGGAAAGGGTCAGCTCCGGCAAATCCCGGGCCACGGTATCCGCGACGCGCCGAATCAGCGCAAGGTCGCTGTGCTGGCCCTCCGCCTGCCCCGCTACGGTGATCTCGCAGCCGCAGCCCTGCATGGCGGCGGCTCCCTGGCAGATGCTGCGGGCCTGGGCTTCCATGTATTCGTTGATTTCCGTGGTTTCCCCGCGTACCTCCACCTGCATCAGCGCCCGGTCGGGCACCACGTTGCGCCCCGTTCCGGCCCGCAGCACGCCCACGTTGACCCGGCTCTGCCCGGCGGAGTGGCGCGGGATGGCGTGCAGGGCAAGCGCGGCGGAAGCCGCCGCCAGCAGGGCGTTGCGGCCCTTTTCGGGATAGCCGCCCGCGTGGGCCGCCAGGCCGGAGAAGCTGACGTCCAGCTTGGAGGTGGCCAGGGAACCCCAGGTGCCCGCCGTCACGTCCCCGTCGTCCAGCGCGTCCGTGGGGGCCACGTGGGAGCCGATGAAGAAGTCCGCGTCGTCCAGATGCCCCGCGTCCGTGATGGCCCGTGCGCCGCGCGCCCCTTCCTCGGCGGGCTGGAAGATCAGCTTGAGCGTGCCGTGCAGCGCGCCCTTCAGCGCCATCAGCGTCCGGGCAACGCCTAAGCCGATGGCCGCGTGGGCGTCGTGGCCGCAGGCGTGCATCATGCCGGGATTCCGACTGGCAAAGCCCTCCCGAACGGGACGGTGGCCTTCGTCTGCGCGTTCCTCCATGGGCAGCGCGTCGATATCGAAGCGCAGGGCCACCACCGGCCCCGGCCCCGCTTTTAGGATGCCCACCACGCCGGTCAGCCCCTGCCGCATTTCCTCCGTAAGGAATTGGACGGGCGTTCCCGGCTGCGCCGCTGCGGCCTTGGCGTGGGCGGCCAGGGTTTCCGCATCCGGCACGCCCATGCGGGAGGCGGGCCGCACCGCCTGTTCGCCGGTCAGCACCGTATAGCCCAGGGCGGACAGGGCCTCCGCGATGATGGCGCTGGTGCGCATTTCCAGCCAGCCGGTTTCCGGGAAGCGGTGGATGTCCCTGCGGACGCGGATAAGCTCGGGGGCCATTTCGTCCACGAGCTGTTTCATGGCGGCGATCGGGTCGGGCATGGGGATTCCTCCTTCGGTCAGGAAGCGTTTGACGAATGGGTGAAGATTATGTATACTTGCATGGAAAATCGATCAAAAAAGGAGTTCCTTTCCATGGGAAAAAGCGTACTCGTTATCGGCTCCACCTGCGTGGACGTGATCATCCGGGTGGATCATCTGCCCCGGACGGAGGAAAACATGCACCCCAAGGGCCAGCAGTTCCGCATGGGCGGCTGCGCCTATAACGTGGCCAATATCCTGGGCCGGGGCGGGGCGGACACGGTGTTTGTCACTCCCGTGGGGATGCGGGGCGTATTCGGGCCCTATCTGCTTCCCACCCTGCAAAGCCAGCCCTGGAGCCATCCCGTTTTGCTGGAAAACGCCGAAAACGGGTGCTGTTATTGTCTGGTGGAAGCCAGCGGGGAAAGAACCTTCCTGAGCATTCACGGTGCGGAATACAGCTTTTCCCCGGCCTGGATGGTGCCCTATGCCGGGCGGCGCTTTGATTTCACCTATTTCTGCGGCCTGGAAATCGAGGAGCAAAACGGCGAAGCGCTGACCGCGTGGCTGGAAAAATCGGCCTCCGGCACGCTGCTGTACGCCCCCAGCCCGCGGGGCGTGCACGTGCCCCAGGAAAGAACGGACAGGCTGCTGCGCCTGCGCCCCATGCTGCACCTGAACGAAACGGAAGCCGCGCAAATGGGGAAAAGCGCGGAGCTGCGCCAGGCCATGCGGAATCTGTACGCTCAAACGCAAAACGCGGTGATCGTCACCGTCGGCGCGGACGGGGCGCTGCTGCTGAACGGGCAGGACGAGCCGCTGCACGTGCCCGGCGTCCCCGTTTCCCAGGTGGCGGACACCATCGGCGCGGGGGACGCCCACGCGGGCGCGGTGCTGCTGGCGCTTTCCCGCAGTCAGCCGCTGCCCGACGCGGTGGCCTTCGCCAACCGGGTGGCCGCCCGGGTGGTCGCCCAGGAGGGCGCGACCCTGGCCGATGCCAGGATTCTTGCCTGATAACCGCTGAAAACCGCTTACAGTATACTACAGAAAAAGCCTTTGTCGCCAGGGCAAAGGCTTTTTTTGCGGCACGCTTTTTTATACCACGGTCTGCAGGCCCAGGGTTTTTTCGATCAGCAGCATTACGCCCAGGGTGACCAGCATCATTACCGTGGCCAGGGCGGCGATGGTGGGATCGAAATGGTATTCCACATAGCCCATGATTTCAATGGGCAGCATGTTCACCCCCGGGGCGGTAAGGAACGTGGAAAGCGACACGTTGTTGAAGGAATTGATGACCGCCATCACGCAGGCGGAAGCGATGCCGCTTTTGATATTGGGCAGTACGATATGGAAAAAGGCGTAGCCCCGGGGCGCGCCCAGGCTGCCCGCGGCCTCCTCCATGGAGAAATCGAAATTCGCCAGGGACGAGGTGACCACCCGCATCACATAGGGCACGGACAAAAGCGTGTGGCCGATCAGCAGGCTGGGAATAACGGACAGGTTCCACTTGTTGACCACGTACCGCAGCATCATGAAGCCCAGCACGATGCAGGGAATGAGCACGGGGGAGAGGAAAACGGTCTTCACGGCGCTTTTTCCGGGGAACCGGTAGCGGTTCAGCGCGTAGGCCGCGGGCACCCCCAGCAGCAGGGCGATGGCCGTGGCGGCGAAGGCGATTTCCAGGGAGAGCAGCGCCGCCTGGATGAACGAATTCATCTGGAACACCTGGGCGTACCATTTCAGCGTAAATCCCTGCCCGGGAAACACCAGGGCGTTCTGCTCCCCAAAGGAAGCCGCCATGATGATCAGCAGCGGCCCGATCAAAAACACGTACACCAGAAAGGTGACGAGCCCCAAGGCGATATGATGCTGTTTTTTCATGGGCGGCGCTCCTATCGATCGTCAATGGAAGGGCGGGGAAGCCCTTCCGCTGCCGGAAAGGCTTCCCCGGATTTTTTTGCGAAGATTACTGCACGCTGAAGGTTTCGTTCCAGCGCTCGGTCCAGCCGGCCAGGTTTTCGGTCACGAAGTCCCAGTCGGGCAGGATCAGCTGATCCACCATTTCGCCGTAGGTGAAGTTCTGGGCATGTTCTTCGTCCAGCACGATGTCGGTGCGCACGGGGCTGTCCACGCCGTCCATGGCTTCGGCATACTGCACTTCATAGCTCAGATAGAAGTCGATGAACAGTTCGGCCAGCTCCTTGTTCTTGCTGCCGGCGATCACGTTCAGCATGTTGTAGCCGCCGTACAGGCCCTCGGCGGGGTTCACCCACACGTAGGCGGGATTGGCGCTCTTGGCGGTGGTGTAGGAATAGTCCAGCAGCACGGCGGCGCAGACTTCACCCTGGTTCAGCATGGTGATGGTGTTGTTGGCGGAGGTGTAGGTGCTCTTTACGTTGGGCTTGAGCTCGGCGAGCTTGGCGAAGATGGCGTCGTCATCCTTGCCGGGTTCCAGGCCGAAAGCGGCAGCAACGCCGTAGTAGAACAGGGGGCCGGAAGTGTTGGTGATGGCGGGAATGGCGATGTAGTCCTTCAGTTCGGGATTCCACAGGTCGGCAAAGCTGGTGATCTCGATGGGGCAGGTGGCGGGATCGTACACGATGCCCAGGCGGTTGAAGGTGTAGGCGGGGCCGTAGCCTTCGCCCATGGGGGCCTTGGCGTTTTCATAGAGCGCGTCCAGGTTGGTCAGCTTGGAAGCGTCCAGGGTGTCGATTTTGCCCTCGGCCATGAGCTGCTTGACGAACATATCGCCGATGATGACCACGTCGTAATCGCCCTCGGCGGCTTCGGCCAGCTTGGTCACGCGCACGGCGTTGGAAGCGCCGTCCGCCACGATGGTGCAGCCGGTCAGTTCCATGAAGGGATCATAGATGTTCTTCTGCAGCAGTTCGGCGTTGAAGGCGAAGGTGCTGATGGTGAGGGTCTGGCCCGCGTAGGGCTTGTCCTCGGCGATGGCGGCGCCGCAAACGGACGCGAGCAGCAGCAGGGCGAGGCAGAGAGAGACGAGCTTTTTCATGGTGGGTTCCTCCTGTCAGTTTGTCATGGGGTCGATGAGAATGATTTTATTCGCGCTCAGCTCCAATTGCACCTTGGAGCCGATGGAATAAACGGTGCCTTGTTCCGTTTTCACGGTCAGTTCGCCCAGGGGGGTGCGCACGTTGTACTGCACGTTGCGGCCCAGGAAGGTGGTCACCAGCACTTCGCCGGGCACGGCGTTTTCGCACGCTTCCCCGGCGGGATGGATTTTCACGTCCTCCGGCCGGATGCAGGCCTTGAAGGAGCTGCCGGAGACGCCGGAGAAATCGGCTGCCACGGCCACGGGTTTTCCCTCGGCGGAGATCAGCGCGCCGCCCTGGCGGGTCAGATCGAAGAAGTTTTCAAAGCCCACGAAGCGGGCGATGAATTCCGTTTTGGGCGCGTTGAAGATATGGGCGGGGGTGTCCATCTGTTCGATCACGCCCTGGTTCATGATGGCCACCTGATCGGAAATGGCGAAGCATTCCTCCTGGTCGTGGGTAACGTAAATGGCGGTGAAGCCCAGTTCCTGCTGGATGCGGCGGATCTCCACCCGCATTTTTACCCGCAGCTTGGCGTCCAGATTGGAAAGCGGCTCGTCAAAGAGCATGAGATCCGGCTGAATCACCATGGCCCGGGCCAGGGCCACCCGCTGGCGCTGTCCCCCGCTCATCTCCCGGGGATAGCGCTTTTCAAAGCCCTTTAAGTCCACCAGCTCCAGCATCTCAAGAACCCGGCGCTTGGTTTCTTCCCTTCCGGTTTTGCGCATTTTCAGGCCGAAGGCCACGTTGTCAAACACCGTCATGTGGGGGAACAGGGCGTAGCTTTGAAACACGAAGCCGAAATTGCGCTTGTGCAGCGGCACGTTGGTAATATCCCGCCCGTCGAAAATCACGCTGCCCGCCTTGGGCTGGGAAAAACCGGCGATCAGGCGCAGGGTGGTGGTTTTGCCGCAGCCGGAGGAACCCAGCAGGCTCACAAACTGGCCCCGTTCCACTTGCAGGCTGAAATCCCGCAGGATCATGTTTTTATCGTAGCCTGCGGTGATTTGTTTTAATTCCAGCAGCGCCATGCCGTTTCATCTCCTTTCGTCAGGCGGCCATGGGGTTGATTTTCCGGCTGAGCCGGTTGAACACCCCGGATACCAGCATCGTGACCAGGATCATCACCATAGCCACGGCGGAGGCCTGCGCCCAGTCCCGCAGGCTCATGGCGTACTGATACACCATGGTGGAAAGCACCTGCGTATCGGTGGCGCCCAATAATTGAGGCGTGGTGTAGGCCGTCATGCAGCCGGTGAACACCAGCACCGCCCCGGTAACCAGACCGGACACGCTCAGGGGGAACACCACCCGCAGGAACGCCACCAGCCGCGTGGCGCCCAGGCTGCCCGCCGCCTCCGTCAGATCCTGGGGAATGGAGTCCATCACGCCCAGCAGGGAAAGGATCATCTGCGGCAGGAACAGCTGCACAAAGCCCACGGTCATGGAAAATTCATTGTAAAGCAGCGATTGAGGCCGGGCAAACAGGCCGATATTCACCAGGAACTGGTTCACGATGCCCTTCCGGCCCAAAATCACCATCCAGCTGAACGAACGGATGACCGGACTGGTGAACATGGGAAATACCGCCAGCGCCATCATCATGCCCTTGCGTTTGGAATACCGGCTGATATAGTAGGCGCTGGGAAAGCCCAGCAGCGCGCACAGCGCGGTGCTGAGCAGGCTCAGGCGCACGCTGCGGCCGAATACCTGCTGAAAATATACGCTTTGGATCAGCTTGCCGTAATTGTCCAGAGAGAACGCGCCGTCGGCGGAAAAAGTGGAAATCAGGATGGAAAACAGGGGAATGAGCATAAACACCGTAACGAAAACGACACCGGGCAAGATCAGCAGCAGCCACGCGCCGCGGCGCAGGACGTTTTTCGCCATGGGCTTCCCTCCCTCTGTCAATGTTCGGAAAACACGGGGGTATTCTAACACAAAGCGCATTTTTCGTCAATCGGTATTCCGAAGCGAAAACGAAAAAACAGAATATTTTCGAGCTTGTAAATTGAAATCGTTCGGATATGGTGGAACAACGGCCATTTTGCGGCGGCCCCAAAACGAAAAGGCCCGGAAGCGCCGGCCCTGCCAGCGCCTCCGGGACAGGAAATCGTTTTGCCTGATTAATGGCCCATGATATCGTATTACAGCTCGAT
>CACWWM010000025.1 GCA_902764565.1 uncultured Eubacteriales bacterium | reverse complement strand
TATTTCAGGGTTTCCCGACATGGCAGGCAGTCTCCCCTCCATGAAGAATATCGAACGGAATGAACGGTAATATTATACCAAAAAAGCCCGTTTCCTGCAATAAAAAACGCCGTCCAGAGCGCCCGGACGGCGAAAAAAGCTGTTACCATTCACCCTGCGGGTTCATGGTAACGCGCGGGCGGGTATTCCATACCCCCCGCGTGCCCCCCGTACGGTTTTTCCTCTCGGCCCTTCGGGCCTCCCGGGCGGAAAAACCGCAAGGAAAGTTTTCCTGACGGAAAACCCCGCCCGACCGGCAGAGCCGGTCGATACGATTACAGTCGGGGGAGTTCCCCCGACACCCCCCTTGCTGATATGCTGCTTGACTTTTATCGGGATATGTGAATGGCAACAGAAAAGCCGGTCGATCCCGGTTATTTCGGAAAATGTGCCGGAAAAATATTGCAGAACAGGTATTCCGCTCAATAATTGCCCAAGATTTGCCTGAATTGGCGGGTTTTAGACGAAAAACGTATATTGTCACCGCGATCGGGCTATGATAAGATAGAAACCGCGCCGGAACAGGCGCTTGTTCAAGCAACCTGCCCAAAAGCAGGCAAACATGGAAGGAAGAAAACGATGAAAAAGGTCATTTGCAAAGTGGAATACGATACCGAAGCGTCCGAACTGATCCAGAAGAAGACCAGCGGTTTTCCCGGGGATCCCGCGGGCTATGAAGAAAGCCTGTACAAGACTGCGGACGGCAAGCTGTTCCTGTATGTGAACGGCGGCCCCGAATCCCCCTACACCGAAGAGGCCATCAAGCGCATGTCCGCCGCCAAGGCCGAGGAATGGAAAAACGCCTGATCCGGATCGACGGAAAAAACAGTCTCAAAAAAAGAGGCTGTTTTTTTGTGCAATTTTGCTTGAATCCATGGTTCAGTCCTTGACGGATACGGCCAAGATTTGCTATAATATCGCCATATGGCCAGATTGGTTATTTATTTTATTTTTTGGAGGGGTACTTATGAATTTTCAAGGCAAAGCGGTTCTGGTTTATTTGGAAGAGGACAACATCGCCCGGGCTTATTTCCGGGTGCAGCCGCTCATGACACAGGACGGCCCCGTGGGTTCCATGGCCGCGGATTACCCGGACGACGGCTTTCTCCGCATCGTGCCGGACAAAAACGAACAGCACACCTTTAAGGAACGGATGCGCACCCTGATCGGCCTTTGCCTGGTGGATCTGCGCTGCTTCTCCCTGGAAGCCAACAAAATCCGCACCAACAAGAATTATTCTCCTTCCCGGGGCGAAAACAACCAGTATATCGTGTATTCCGACGCCGTGCGCGCCCTGCCCGAGGATTTGCTGTATCAGGTAGTGGGCGAAAACGAAGTGAAAAACGCCTCCACGCCCCTGGTGTATATCCGCAACGGCGCGAACATCCAGGGCCCCTTCCGCCGGGAGGACGGCCAGAACGTGGGCGAAACGGTGCAATTGCCCCCGGACAGCAGCGAAATCCACTCCCTGACCGTGAACGGCCAGGAACAGCTTTTCTACTGGCCCCGGAAGGCCGAACGGGAAGCGCCCAAGCCCGCGGAACCGGCGGAAGCGCCGAAAGCCGCCGTCTCCGCCGCGCCCGCGCCCGTTGCCGCGCCCCAGGCGGACGAACCCGCTCCCGCTGCGCAGCCTGAAACGCAGCCGGCGCCGGCGCCGGCGCCGGAAACCCCGGCCAACGCCTTTGAACAGATCCAGTCTTTGAACGAACAGCTCAGCCAGAACGCCAACCGGCTGAATGCCCCTTCCGCCCTGCCCGAGGACTTTATGCCCGAGCAGCAGACCAAGCCCCTGGTGGGCACCCGGCTGTATCAGACGCCCCAGAAGCAGGTGAATCCCCGCCGGGCCCATAACCCGCTCATGGAGGTGGTGGAAAACCAGCGCTACGCCGCCCGGTACGAATCCCGCTACGAAGCGCCGGGGGCCACCATTCCCCAGAACACGGAACTCAAGGAAGTGCATAACCCCGCCGACGCGCTGAAGCGCGCCCTCCAGGGCATGAGCCATTCCCCGGAAACCCAGCGCCAGGCGGCGGACGTGATCCTGTCCCAGTCCGGCATGCGGATCACGTTGAGCAAGGCCCTGGCCCAGGAAACCAACGACCTGACCCTGGCCGCCATGCAGAGCCAGCTTCAGGAACTGGAAGCCGAGCGGCTCATGACCCTGATGCAGCTGGACGACGTAAAAAAGAATTTGGCCGCCGCTCATGAGGAAGCCCTGGGCAAGCTGAACCTGGCCGAACAGAAGAAGCTGGATCAGCTTCACATCGCCCAGCAGACCGCCCAGAATGAAATTGATAAGCTGAACAAGGCCCTGGAGCCTCTGGAAACCAAGCGCCAGGAAATCGCCAAGGCCATCCGGGAAGGGCAGGAAATCGGGGAAAACAGCTATCTGTGCGCCCCCGAGGGCAAGGATGTTACCCAAGAAGAACTGATCAGCCGGGTGGAAACGGCGTTCAAAGCCGCCGGGTTCGTGATGGAGGAAGGCGACGCGCTTTCCCTGCTCACCGCGTTCAGCCTGCGGAACGGCGAATTTGAAATCTGCTCCGATTCGGAAGCGGACGCGCAGACGGCCCTCGCGGCTTTGGCCCGCGCCTTGGGCGCGCCCCTTGTGGACGCCGATTGGAGCGACCGGCTGGTGATGCTGCCCGGCGGAAACGCCCCTGTGTTGGTTCAATACAACGACGTAAGCCATCCGCTGGTCTGGAATATGTCCGTCAACAGCTTTTTTGATCGGGATGTGTCGAAGGGACGTTTCCCTTATGCCAGCGTGCCTGTGACCGTCAATGAAGACGCGCTGCCGGCCGCGGCGCCGGAATACGGCCCCGTCACCAAGGACTGCATCCTGAAAGCGTTCGTGAAGGATTCTTCTCTGAGCGACGAAACCAAGGCTGTTATTTCCGCCCTGCGCAAGGGCCTCCGGGAAGCGGGCGCGCCCCTGCCGGTTTCGGCGGTGTACATGATCTGCCGCTTTATCGGCGCTACTCAGAACGAATTGAAGGGCGGCGTGGCTGAGGCCATCGACAGGGCCGTGTGCCTGTATATCGTGCCCCATCTGCTGGATAACGCGGTGGACCTGGACGGGGTCAAGAGCCTGTTCGCCGCCATGCCCCGCACCCTGAAAGCGCTGAAAGCATGAACGAAATCATTACCAGCCTGCAAAATCCCCAGGTGAAGCTGTGGCGCGGCCTGAATAAAAGCCGTGCCGCCCGGGTGGAAGCCGGACTGTTCTTGGCCGAAGGGGAGCATATGGCGGGCGAGGCCGTCAAAGAAAACAAAGCCCGGGCGCTGCTGATCGACAGCGGCGTCCGGGAAAAATACAGCGCCCTGGCGGATTCCGCGAAGGGCGTTTCTGTGTTTTATTTGGCAAGCCATGTGATGGAAGCCCTGTGCGACGCCAAAACGCCCCAGGGCATTATCGCGGTGTGCGGTTATCCGAAAGCCGCCGGGATTGCAGGCGGTTTGCTGGTGGCCCTGGACGGGGTGCAGGACCCCGGCAACGTGGGCACCGTCCTGCGCACCATGGACGCTGCGGGGTACGACTGCCTGCTCATGGACGAAAAGACCGCCGACCCTTACGCCCCCAAAGCCCTGCGGGCCACCATGGGCGCGGCCTTCCGCGTCCCCGCCGTTCGCTGCGCCGATCTGCCGAAAACCCTGCATGAATTGGCGGAAGAGGGCTATGACATCGTGGCCGGGGATCTGCACGGGGAACCCTTTTACCAAAGACGCAGAGCCAAAGACAAGCTGTGCATCGTCATCGGCAACGAGGGCCAGGGCATTTCTCCCGCCGTATTTGCGGAAGCCACCATGCGCGTGAAAATCCCCATGCCGGGGAAAGCGGAATCCCTGAACGCCGCCGTGGCCGGGGCCATTATGATGTATGATTTTTTGAGGGAAAAACAATCAATATAAAATTCGTACTGCGTATTCAATCACGCAGTACTCAGGGTGTCGACAAAGTCGACACCCTGCCATCGAAAGCCAGCTAAAGCAGGCTTTCGATGGTTTCATCAGTTTTTTGTAGCGCTTCGGGCCCCGGCGACGTACACGCCGCCGCCTGCGGATTATTGATGAAGGGGTTGCGACCCCTTCATACTTCCCCAGGGCTTTGTCTACAGTCTGCGTACTGCGTATTCAATCACGCAGTACTTTTTTTATTTGTCCTTTGCGGTTTGCCCCGGAAAAGATCCTTTCACTCCTCCAGCAGCCTTTTCAGCACCTGCTGCCGGTTGTTGACAAACATTTTGGTGATGCGGTAGCTGTCGGTGTCCTCATAGGCGCAGGGGTGGATGGGGCCGCCGTCGAAGCTCCAGATTTCCGCGCCGGGCATCCCCAAGAGGATGGGGGAGTGGGTAACGATGATGAACTGAGATTCCTCCTTGGCGCACTCGCTGATTTCAAAGAGCAGGGAAAGCTGGCGCTGCGGGGAGAGGGCGGCTTCCGGTTCGTCCAGCAGGTACACGCCGTTGGAACGGAAGTTGTCCTGGGCCAGGGCCAGAAAACTCTCCCCGTGGGACTGCTGATGGAAATGATGGGGTCTGCCGCCTAATTTGGCGTATTCTTCCTCGGCGGTGGCCACGTTGTAAAAGCTTTCCGCCCGGAGGAAATAGCCCCAGCCGGGGCGGTAAATGCCCTTTGTCAGAGAAATAGCGTCGCAGAGCTCCGAATGGGAATCATAGGTGGAAAAATGATAGTTGCGGGTGCCGCCCTCGGGGTTGAAGCCGCAGGCCACGGCGATGGCTTCCAGCAGGGTGGATTTCCCGCTGCCGTTTTCGCCCACGAAAAAGGTAACGGGGGCGTGAAAGGTGAGGGAATCCACCTCCGCAATGGCGGGAATGTCCCTCAGATAGCTGCGGGGACTGATCTTGTCCCAGTGAATGTCCAGGCCCCGGATGTGCAGCTCGCGGTCTTCATGCATGGAGCGCCGCCCCCGTTTCCTCGTCTTTTTTCATATGCCGCCAGATCAGCAGATACATGGTGACGAAACACGCCGTGGCCCCGGTGAGCTGGCTGATGAATTCCGCCCAGAAAACGCCGTCCACGCCCAGGCCCAGCCCCGGCAGCAGCAGAGTCAGGGGAGCCACCAGCCCGATTTTCCGCAGCATGGAGAAAAACAGGGCGTGCCTGGGGTAATTGAGGGCCACGAAGGTGGACTGCCCCGCCATCTGCAGCGCCATAAAGGGGAAGGCCCCGAAATAAATGCGGGCGCAGTGAACGGTGAGCCGGATCAGCTCGCCGTCGGAGGAAAAAATGCGGATCACGGGCTCCGGCACGAACAGGATCAGGGCCCACATGAGCAGGTTCACGATCAGGCCGCACAGGAAGGTGAACCGGATGCTGTCGGACACCCGGCGGTACAGCTTCGCCCCGAAATTAAAGCTCATCACGTTCTGGCCCGCCGTGGTCAGGCCGCCCACGGGCAGGCTCATGATCTCCCGCAGGGAATTGATCAGGCTCATAGCCCCCACATAAAGCGCGCTGATGGGGCCGCCCCAGGCCTTGAGCATGATGTTCACGATGGCCTGGGTGACGCTGTTGGTCACCTTGAAGGTAAAGCCCGTCACGCCCAATTTCACGATGCACAGCAGCTGCACCCCGTCCACGCACAGCTTCTTTAGGCGCAGGGGCGGCTTGTCGCCCGTCAGGAACCGCAGGGCCCAAAGGGCGCTGACCGTCTGGGACAGCACCGTGGCGATGGCTGCGCCCTGAATGCCTAAGTTCAGGGTGAAAATGAACAGGGGGTCCAGCGCGATGTTCAGCGCCGCCCCGATGATGACCGTCAGCATGCCCACCCGGGGGAAACCTTGGGCGTTGATGAAGGGATTCATGCCCAAGCTGATCAATACCGGAATAGTGCCCACCACATAAATGCGGAAATAGCCAAGGGCCTGGGGCAGGGTCTGTTCGTCGCCGCCCAGCAGGCCCAGGGCCCAGGGGGCAATGAGGAAAAGGATCACCGTCAGCGCCCCGCCGATGATCAGCAGCACGGTAAAGGCGGTGCCCATGATGGTTTCCGCCTTTTTTTCGTCGCCCTCTCCCCGGGCGATGGTGGACAGGGTGGCCCCGCCGGTACTGCACAGGTTGGCGAAAGCGCCGATCAGGGTGATGAGGGGAAAGCAGACGCCCAGCCCCGTCAGGGCCAGGGTGCCGCCCTGCGCCATGTGGCCGATGTACATGCGGTCTACAATGCTGTACAGCACGTGCACCAGCTCGGCCAGCATGATAGGCAGGCCCAGCTTCACGATGATGCCGGATACCCTGCCCTGGGAAAAATCACCCTTCCTGGCCTGCATGGCGTTTTTCTCCTTTCACGGATCGCTTGGTCAGCCATACGTTGTACAGCACGATGGAGCCTACCACGATCACCGAGCCGATCACGGAAAGCCTGGAAACGGCCTCCCCGTAAAACAGGGCCACCCACAGGGGGTTCATAATGGGCTCCATGCCGGTGATCAGGCTGGCGGTGACCGGCGGGGTGCGTTTGATGCCCAAAGAGAACAGAATGTACGCGCCGCCCACCTGCACCGCGCCCAGGGCGAAAACCGCCGCCAGCGTTGGCGCGGAAAAATCCGTTTCGCCGAAGCACAGGGGCGTCAGCAGCACGCCCGCCGTCAGCTGTCCCAAAAAGCAGGAGGAAATGGCGTCGGCCTTTTCCCCGGTGTTCATCATAAACACCCCGGCATAGCAGACGCCGGACACTACCGCCGCGATATTGCCGGGCAGGTTCCCCGCCTGAATGCCGTCCACAAAGAACAAAATCACGCCCAGCAGCACCGCCCCGCAGGTGAGCAGATCAACCCGCCGGGGCTTTTCATGATACAGCAGGGCCATCAGCAGGATCACGAAGGCAGGGGCCGTGAACTGCAAAACAATGGCGTTGGCGGCGGTGGTCAGCTTGTTGGCGACGGCGAACAGGGTGGTCACGCCGATCATGGCCGCCGCCCCGATGAATACCTGGCGGCTGAACACCAGCCTGTGACGGGTGATGAGCAAATACACCCCGATCACCGCCGCGCCGATCAGGTTCCGCGCCCCGTTGATGGCAAGAGCCTGCCAGGGGATCAGCTTGATGAACAGGCCGCCTAAGCTGAAGCATACCGAGGCCAGAAATACGCACAGCACCGAAGCCCATTGGTTTTTTTCTGGATGGTTCATTTGTTAATCTCCGCGTTTTTCAGAGTGGAGTGTGGAGCGTGGAGTGTGAAGCTTTATATAGATTTCCGCTTTTAATACGAAATTTCAGTGAATAATATGCGCAAACAAAATATAACTCCACACTCCACTCTCCACACTCCACACTTGCATTCGTTCTTATGAGAGTGAGAGGGCGCTAATCGCCCCAGCTATCCATATCCAGTACAGCCCTTCCCCGGCCCGCAAAGCTTCCCCGGCGGAAGCAGGAATCGCACAGGGGATAGGGCCAGTTCCAGGGCAGGCGCTTTTTGCAGGAACGGCAGGCTTTCTGCTGCAATTTCTGGGTGGACAGGATATGGATGATGCCTTTGGAAATCAGATCCTTCCGGCACTGGATTTCTTCCAGCACGCTGTCCGGGTTTTCCAGGAACAGCCGGGCGTAATTGTAGTACAGGTCGCAGGTGCGGTAATCCGCTTCCAGCAGATCCAGCATCTGGATGGTGCAGGCTTCCGGGTCCATGGCGTGGGGGATCACCGTCAAAACGTCCGCATGCTCCTGCCTGCATTCCGCCTGATACAGGGCTTTCCAGCGGGAGAGCAGATCGGGGTCGGTTTCGTCAAAGGGGATGCACAGGAAGCGGTAGAGCAGCCGCTTGTCGGTATGGGGCGTTTCCATCATTTTCGCCAGCCCCTCCATGCGCATGGTGGAGGCTTTGGAAAAGAAGGTTTTGTCCTTCATGGCGATCCATTGGTTGATGATCTGGGTCAGGGGCAGGGGAATGTCCAGCAGGGATTCGGGAAAGCGGATAATGGCCTCCGTGAGGGGATAGAGGGGCCTGCTCAGGGCACGGCCTACCAGGCCTTTGAAGCCGAAGGCGTTCACGTAGCCGATATCGTAAATGCCGTAGCGCCCCGCCCGCCCGGCGATCTGCTTGATTTCCGCGTCGGTGAGGGTGCGCACCACGTCGCCGTCGAATTTTTCCGATTCCAGGAATACCACCCGTTCGATGGGCAGGTTCATGCCCATGGCGATGGCGTCGGTGGACACCACCACGTCGGTATCGCCCCGGTGGAAGCGCTCGGCCTGATCCCGGCGCACGTCCGGCGGCAGGGCCCCGAAAATCAGGGATACCCGATAGCCCAGCGTGCGCAGCTCCGCCGCCACCGCCAGCACCCGGGCCTTGGAAAACACGATCAGCGCGTCGCCGGGCCGCACGGAGCCGGGGAACTGAAAGCCTTCCTTTTCCATTTCCAGGGGGGTCATGCGCTCGTGGCGCACGATGGTGTATTCGTCGCCGCAGTCCTGCACCATGCGGATCAGCAGCGCTTCCGCGTCCGGGGACGCGCAGGCGTGAATCTCGTCGGCGCACAGGCCCAGGATGGCCGCCGTCCACGCGCCGCCCCGATCCCGGTCGGCGATCATCTGGCATTCGTCGATCACGGCCACGTCGTAATGGGCGGTGAGGTCGGCCATTTCCACGGTGGAGGACTGCACCCGGCTGTTAGGCACGCGGATCTGTTCCTCCCCCGTCACCAGGGAGCAGGGCACGTCGTCCATGTTCAGGGTTTCAAACTGTTCCGCCGCAAGCAGCCGCAGCGGCCCCAAATAAATGCCGTTGAGCGCGCCCCGCAGGCGGCACACGCCCTCGTAGGTCTTGCCCGAATTGGTGGGGCCCAAATGCAGGATGAATTTGCGGCGCATCTGCCGGGCCAGAGGGTATAAATCCTTGTAATGCTCAGGGATGGCGCTGAGCAGGGCGGTATGGAGCCGTTTTTCCTGGGCCGCCGCCGCGTCGGCCTGCTTTTGCAGGGCCTTCAGGGAGGCGTTTTCCGCCAAAAGCCTGCGGATGCGCTTTTGCGGGAACCGCCTTTTGACTTCCCCGATCACGGCGTATTTTGCCCGGGAGATTTCGGCTTTCACCGCGGCGGCAATCTTTTCCCCGTTCTCCATGCACACCGCCCCGCAGGCGGCGAGCCGGGGAAGCCCCTTCTGCATTTCCTCCTGGAGGGTCTGGCCCAAAGAAAGGGGATGATAGGCCGCGTCCACCGTGCCGCTGGTCACGCCGTTCTGGAAGACGGTTTCCATCAGCCGTTCCACGACCCGACGGGGCTTCTTTTCCGTTTTCGCCAGGGCGGACAGGTCGCCTGACCGGAGATAGCGCTCCACCTGCCTGTCCGCGTCGCTGACCAAACGCTTCATCTGCGCCTGCAAATATTTCCGGGGCAGATGGTCTTCGATCTGCTGAACGGCTTTGTGGGCGCTGCCCAGGGCGATCCGGCTGCGCTGCACGGAGCGCAGGAAGGGCAGAACGATGGGGTTTTCGTGTTTCAGCTCACTTTGGATCAGGGGCAAAAGCTGGTCAAATTCCGCCTGCTGGTATTCCAGGGTCAATTCTCCCCGGCGCAGGGCCTGATACACCTTGTCGGCGCGTTTCAGGTGGTAGAGCGTGGATTGGAACGCCTGACTGTCCAGGTACTTGTCCCGTTCCGCGGCGGACATGCCCCGCGTGGCCGCGCCGCTTTTCTTTACCGCCTGCTGATACAAATACTGTTCCCGCTCCTGGGATAGCGCCTCGCAGTACGCCTGCAGCGCTTCCTGCCGATCCATGCCCTCACCTCCCCGGCCCGGAATTGCGTTTCTTTTATCTTGCGCCCGCGCCTTTCTGAATATAGCATACTTCCGCACATTTTTCCAGACTCGTTTTGAACGGTATTGAAATCTGACGCTTTGTATAGTATGATGGCGATGGGGGGTGGAATATATGGAGGGACAGAAGCAGACGATCACCAAAATCGTAATCACGGGGGGCCCCTGCGCAGGAAAGACCACGGCCATGAGCTGGATACAGAACGCCTTTGTCCAAAAGGGGTATATGGTGCTGTTCGTGGATGAAACGGCCACAGAGTTGATCGGCGGCGGCGCGCCGTGGAAATTTACCAGGTGCAACCGGGATTACCAGTTCCGGCTGACCCAGCTGATGCTGGCGAAGGAGCTGGCGTTTACGGAAATCGCCAAGACCTTCGACGCGGAAAAGGTGCTGATCGTGTGCGACCGGGGCGCGCTGGACAACCGGGCGTACATGAACGACGAGGAATTCAAATACGTATTAAAGCGCCTGGATACCAACGAAGTGGCCCTGCGGGATCATTACGACGCGGTGTTCCATCTGGTCACGGCGGCCAAGGGCGCAGAGCAGTTTTATACCCTGGCCAACAACGCCGCCCGCTACGAAACCGTGGAGGAAGCCCGGGCGGTGGACGACGCGCTGATCGCCTCCTGGACGGGGCACCCCCATCTGCGGGTGATCGACAACCGGGCGGATTTCGATGAAAAAATGCTGTACCTGATTAAGGAAATATCCGCTTTCCTGGGCGAACCGCGCCCCATGGAAACCCGCCGGAAGTTCCTGATCGCCTATCCCGACGTGCGGGAACTGGCGCAGCGGCCCAATTGCCAGAGCGTGGATATTCTGCAGGCGTATTTAAAGAGCGAAATTCCCGGCGAGGTCATCCGCATCCGTCAGCGGGGCCAGAACGGCAATTATATCTATTTTAAAACCCGCAAGCGTCAGATCGAGGGCATGAAGCGCATCGAGCTGGAGGAGCGGCTCACCCAGGACGAGTATCTGGAGCTGCTCATGCAGGCCGACCCCGATTACCGGCCCATCCGCAAACAGCGCTACTGCCTGAGCGAAAACGGCCTGTATTATAACATCGACGTGTTCCCCCAGTGGACGGATCAGGCCCTTATGGAAATCGAACTGTACAGCGAGGATCAGGAAGTGAAAATGCCCGAGGGCATTCAGGTGATCCGCGAAGTGACCGGGGAGGACGAATTCACCAACCCGTATATCGCAAGGATCAGGAAGGAAGGCTGAAAAGCATCCAAAGAGGCGTACAGCGCACAGAGGAAAATCCGTGTGCGGTACTTTTTCATTCAGGGGCCTCCGCGGCCCCTGAAACCCCGCGGCAGGGGATGATCCCCTGCGCCTCATCCGGCAAAGGGACAAAAGGCGTAAAAAGAAACTCTATGGGGGCTGAAGAAGCTCCCATAGAGTTTCTTTTTGCGTATCAGCGGATTTTCAGCGCGTTTGCGCAGATCGCGGGCAGCTTATCCGGCAGGGAAACGGTGAGCAGGCCGAACTCCTGACGGAAGGGCACGGGGCCATAGCCCAGCAGCTCCACGCTGTGAACCTCCTGATCCTTGAAGCTGCGGAGGACGGCGGCTTCTCCGCCCTTGAGGCCCAGCATGAAGGCGTACACCGCGCCGTCCTTCTGGGTAAAGCGGAAATCGCTGCGGAGCCAGTCGGTCTTATCCTCCCGGAAGCCCTCGATCTTGACCAGGGTGTCGCCCTCGCCGAACACGCGCCAGGGGCGGGTGCCGTACACGGCTTCGGCGCAGATATCGAACCATTCGCCCAGCTTTTTCAGGATGAATTCCGCGTCGTCGTCGATGGCACCGTCGGGGCGCTGGAGGATGTTCAGCAGCATCACGCCGTTCTTGGAAATGATGTCCACCAGCATTTCGATGATCTGCTCCGGCGTCTTGTAGGGGCTGTGTACGTCGTAGAACCAGTTGCCGATGCAGGTGTCGGTGTGCCAGGGGGCGGGCATGATGCCGGGAAGCTGGCTCTTTTCGATGTCCAGCACGCCCACGCTGAAAATTTCGGGCCGCCGATCCTTTTGCAGGTACACGGCCTTGTTTTTCCCGTTCTTGTCGATGGAAGCATTGTACAGCCGGGCCACGGCTTCAAGGCCCAGGGCGTAGTCCTCGTCCCGGATGGGCCGCTTGCCTTCTTCGCTCCACCAGGCTCCGCCGAAGGGCAGGGAACCGTCGGTATACAGAAGATCGGGCGTGAACTTTTCGATCATTTCCGTGACGCAGCGCAGCCAGTAATCCCGGAATGCCTTGTTTTCGGTGTACCAGGGAGAAATGTCCTGAGGATTGTCAAGGCCGTGCTCCTGGTTGGCATGGTAAAAGTCCTGCCAGGCGGGATCGTTGCCGTCGTAGGGTACGCCCGCGTAGGGGCCGTGCTTGTCGCAGCCCTTGTTCACCCGCCACCAGGAGAAGGAAGCGCCCAAATGCTCGCTGATGCCGAAGGGCATGCCGCGCTTGTCCGCCGCCGCTTTCCACAGGGCCAGAATGTCCTTGTGGGGGCCGACCTTCACGCTGTTCATGCGGTTGATCTGAGAATCGTAGTTGAAGAAATGATCGTGGTGGGTGCCCTGGGACATGAAATACCGGGCCCCGGCGCGGTAATATTTTTCCATCAGCCCTTCGGGGTCGAAGCTCTCCGCCTTCCACAGGGCGCAGATGTCCTTGTACCCGAACTTGGAGGGGTGGCCGTAATGGCGCACGTGGTATTCGTACTGCTGGGTGCCCTCGATGTAGATGTTCCGGGCGTACCAGTCCCCGAACATGGGCACGCTCTGGGGGCCCCAATGGCTCCAGATGCCGAACTTCGCGTCCCGGAACCAATCGGGGGCGGTATACTGGCGCAGGGATTGGAAGGTGGGCTCGAAATGCTTGTCCATAATCTTTTCCTCCGCTCGCTTTGATTTTCGTTTCCATTATAAAGCCGACGGGAGAAAAAAGCAATTCAAATTCCTGTGCGGGCCAACCGCTTCTTTTCTGTTTATCCCTGAATTTTTCCCGCCAGGAAGATCAGCGCCGCGATCTGCACGGCCAGCAGCAGCGGGAAAAACACCTGAAAGTACCAATGCCTGGTTTTGTGGCGGCACAGCACCATCCCCAGCACACCGCCCAGGCCGCCGAAGCAGGCTGTGGCGAGGAACAGCGCTTTTTCCGGCACCCGCCATTTGCCCTCCTTCGCGCACCGCTTGTCATGGGCCATCAGGCCGAAGGAAAGCGCGTTCAGCATTGCCAGCGCGATACCGCCGATTGCATACAGGCTCATTTGTGCACGCTTCCTTTCGGGATCGGGATGTTTTTGCAATAGAAAACGCCAGCCCTGCATCAAGGTTGGCGTTTATGGGTGGCACCCCCAATGGGATTCGAACCCATGTTTCCGCCTTGAGAGGGCGGCGTCCTAGGCCTCTAGACAATGGAGGCAAAATGGCTGGGGAACAAGGATTTGAACCTTGACAATACGAGTCAGAGTCGTAGGTGCTGCCGTTACACCATTCCCCATTACCAGCGACGGAGGGCGTTGCCTCAACCGCGGAAGTAATCATACTACAATTTCCGCCCCCTGTCAAGCGCTTTTTTCAAAGTTTTTCCGATGAATTTATTCCAGAATATTCCATTTTCTTGAAATGTTTGGCTTGAAAAAAACCAGGGCCCTTTGTATAATAAAAATGCCGTTAAGCAAAGGGGGCAACAGGATGCGACGCATTCGTCAGCGGCTGGAAAGCCTGCTTACCACGGATCAGTTCACTTATCCGGAGCTGCGGAAAATGTTTTTGACCCTGCTGCTGGATCAGTTTTTTATTTTCTTCATCAGCCTGCTGTCTACCATGCTGGTGTCGCGGCTGGGGGAGGCGGCCATGGCGGCGGTGTCCCTGGTGGGCACGGTGAACGGCATGGTGTCGCTGCTGTTTACGTCCCTGGCTACCGGCGGGGCCATCGCGGTGGCCCGGGCCAAGGGCAGGGGCGACGTGACGGAAATCCGCCACGCCATCGGCGAGGTGACGGGGGTGTGCTTCACGGTGGCGATGCTGCTGGGCACGGCCCTGTATTTCGGGGCGGACGCGGTGGTGCATCTGCTGTACCCGGACGTGGAGCCGCTGGTGACCGATTACGCCGTGCGCTACATGCGCATGATGTGCATTTCCTTCCTGCCTTTTTCCATTTTCAACGCCATTTTCAATATTTTCCGCAATTTGGGGGACACCCGTTCCAGCCTGTTGCTCACGGTAGTAATCAACGTGTCCCATCTGCTGCTGAGCCTGCTGTTCATCAACGGCCTGGGCCTGGGCGTGATGGGGTCGGGCCTCAGCTACATCGTGGCGCGGACCGTCGGCATGGTGCTGGCGCTGGTATGGCTGCTGGCGGTGCACAACACCTATCAGGTGCGTTTCTGGCATTTCTTCCATTTCAATCCCCAGGCCACCCGGGATATTTTCACCCTGGGCATGCCCCTGGCCCTGGAATCCCTGCTTTTGCAGGGCGGCATGCTGATCGTGAACATTTACTTAGCCAAGCTTTCCACCATGGAAATGGCGGCCCATGCCCGGGCCAACGCCATCATGAACCTGTACAATACCACCGCCGGGGCCGTTACCGCCCTCACCAGCACGGTCTGCGGCCAGTGCTACGGCGCGAAGAAGTACGATATGACCCTGACCTACGGCAGAAACCTGATCCGCACGGGGCGCTTTGCCATGGCGGCCACTTCCCTGATCCTGTACCCCTTAACGCCGCTGCTGCTGGCTATGTACGGCGTGCCCCCGGAAAGCACGGGCATGATTTACGTGGCCCTGGCCATTGCCGCCGTGGGCATGCCCCTTTTCGCCGTGGACAGCAACGTGACGGCTATGGTGCTGCGCGTGGCGGGTGACGGGGTGTTTACCGGGGCGGTGGCGGTCACCGCCCTGGCCCTGGGGCGCTGCCTGCTGGGGTATATCCTCACCATCCCCCTGGGCGTTGGCATGCCGGGCATCTGGATCGCTTTGGCCTTTGAATGGCTGCTGCGCACCGTCGTCCAGCGCCTGCGCCTGCGGGGCAGCGCGTGGCTGCATAAGAAGGAAGCATAATCTGCCAAAAAACGGAAGAGCGGCGAGCGTTTGCTCACCGTTCTTTTTGCTGTACGATTTCTTTCACTGTCAGCACGTTTCCTGCCACGGAAAAGCGGATATCCATGCCGCCGTAGGCCATGCCGTACACCCGATCCGGGTCGTTCTGGTAGGAGGGGCGGGGGTCCTGGGCCAGGATTTCCAGCAGGGCCTTTCGCTGGGCTTCAGGCACGGGGGAAAGCAGCCCGGGCGGGCAATCCACCGTCAGCAGCCGTTCCCATTCCTTGGCCGCGAAGCCGCCCTTGGCTTCCGGGCGGCTGTCGGCGTAGGGCAGATACGGCTTGATATCGAAAATGGGCGTGCCGTTCATGAGGTCGGCCCCGCTTACGATCAGCACCGGGCCGTCCCCGGTGCGGGGCTGAATTTCGATCAGCTTCACGCAGGACAGACCGATAGGGTTGGGCCGGAAGGGGGAACGGGTGGCGAACACCCCCATGCGGGTATTGCCGCCCAGACGCGGCGGGCGCACCGTGGGGGACCATTCCTCCCGCTTCGCTTCGGAAAACTCCCAAATCAGCCACAGGTGGGAAAAATCCTCCAATCCCCGCAGGGCGTCGGCGCTGCGGTACTCCGG
>CACWWM010000024.1 GCA_902764565.1 uncultured Eubacteriales bacterium | reverse complement strand
GAAATTTTCCTTCTTTGCGGTTTTTCCGCCCGGAAATCCCGCAGGGATTTTAGGAAAAACCGTCGGGGGGAACACGGGGGGGATGAAATCCCCGCCCGTGTGTTACTGCGAAGCCGCAGGCTGAGTAGTAACTTTTATCGGGGCGGCAGGCCCTTTTCCATGCGCTGGCGGCTGACCTCGTAGAAGCATACCGTGGCGGCGCTGCCCGCGTTCAGGCTGGACGCCGCGCCGCAGATGGGGATGCGGGCTAAAATATCGCATTGCTCTTTCCATGCGTGGGACAGGCCGAAGGTTTCGTTGCCGATCACCAGGGCGACGGGGCCGGTGAGGTCGATTTCCGAAAGGTTCTTCGTCCCTCTTGCGCTGGTGCCCACGATCAGGGGGCGGCTGGGCTGACCGCGCAGCCATTCCACCGCCGCTTCTGCGCTGGGCAGATCCCCGAAGGGCAGGGCAAACACCGTGCCCACGCTGGCCCGGATGCACTGGGGATCGTAAAAATCCGCCGCGTGGCCGGTAACGACGGCTCCCGTGGCCCCGAAAGCGTCGGCGGAGCGCAGGAAGGTGCCCAAATTGCCGGGGGCGGCGGGCCGGTCAAACAGCGCGAACAGGGGAGGGGCGGCGCTGATTTTCGCCGCCTGCGCCATGCGTTCCAGGCCGTCCGTGCGGGCGTACACCAGGCCGATGATCTCGCAGGGATTTTCCCGGTCGCTGAGTTCGCTGTGCAGCTCCGGGGCCATTTGGAACAGATTTTCCGGCTTGGCTTTGCCGATCATATCCTGGGCCCAGCCGGACAGGCGCTTGCCATCCGCCACGGCCATGGCGTAAAACCGCCAGCCGTGGGAAATGGCCTGCTCCACCATCTGCACGCCCTCCATGAAGGCCAGGCCCTGGCGCGTGCGCTTTTCCCGGTTGCGTTTCAGCGTTTCAAAACGCTGAAATTCCGCGTTCCGGGCGTACATTTTCAGGGTTTTCATGGGTTTTTTCCGTCAAACGCCGCCAGCACCGCCTGGCCCATTTTGTCCTTATCGCAGACCTGGGTATGCAGTACGGGCATGGATTTGAGCGCTGTGATGGCCTTGGGGGCGGGCACCTGGGTGGCGCTTTCCAGCGCCGCGCCCGCGTCGAAGGCGTCGCCCTGCACGTTCACGCCGATGGCCTTGGCCACGTCGGCGGCGAATTTGTAGGGGCTGGCGGTGGACACGATCAGCAGGGGCGCGTCGTCCCCGGTTTCCCGGCGGTAATCCCCGGCCACGGCGGCAGCCACGGCGGTGTGGGGATCCAGCAGGTATTTTTCGTCCCGCCAATATTGGGCGATGGCTTCGCACGTCCTTTCGTCCCCGGCGCAGCCGCCGAAGAATACGCTGCTCAGCAGCTTCTTCTGGCCGTCGCTGATTTCATAGCGGCCCTCGGCTTTCAGCTGCTCCATCCAGGCGCGCACCTGATCGGTATTCCCCTCGGCCAGCTCCAGCAGGAACCGTTCCAGGTTGGAGGAGATCAGGATGTCCATGGAGGGGGAGATGGTCTTGCGGAAGGGACGGCGGCGGTCGTAAACGCCGGTGCGGATGAAGTCCGTCAGCACGTCGTTGCGGTTGCTGGCGCAGATCAGGCGGCGGATGGGCGCGCCCATGCGGCGGGCGTACCAGGCGGCTAAGATGTTGCCGAAGTTGCCCGTAGGCACGCACACGTTCAGGCCCTTTTCCCAGTCGATGGCGCCCTTTGCCAGCAGATCGGCGCAGGCGGACAGATAATAGGCGATCTGGGGAGCCAGACGGCCCAGATTGATGGAATTGGCGGAGGACAGGGTCTTGCCCCTTTTGTTCATTTCGTCCCGGAAAGCGGGATCGCCGAACAGCGTCTTTACGCCCGTCTGGGCGTCGTCAAAGTTGCCGCGCACGGCCACCACATGCACGTTTTTGCCCTGGCTGGTGACCATCTGCTTTTCCTGCACGGCGCTGACGCCGCCCTGGGGATAGAACACGGTGACGGAGGTGCCGGGCACGTCCCGGAAGCCCTCCAAAGCCGCTTTGCCCGTGTCGCCGCTGGTGGCGGTGAGGATGGCGATTTCCCGCTGTTCGCCCTCCTTGCGGGCGGAAGCGGTGAGCAGACGGGGCAGGAATTGCAGGGCCATGTCCTTAAAGGCCAGGGTGGGGCCGTGGAACAGCTCCAGCACGTACCGGCCGCCGGACAGCGCCTTCACGGGCGCGATCGCCGGGTCGTCAAACCGGGCGTAAGCGTCCCGGGCCATGGGCAGCAATTCTTCTTCGGTGAACCCGTCCAGGGTAAGCGCCAATGTGCGGGCGGCCCGGCTGGGATAATCCATGCGGGCCAGGGCTTCAAAGTCCGCTTTGTCCAAATGGGGCAGGGAAACGGGCACGTACAGTCCGCCGTCGGCGGCAATGCCGCGCACGATGGCCTGGGGAGCGGAAACGGCCTCCGCTCCCCGGGTGCTGATAAAAGGCATAGCGTTTTTTCCTCGATCTCAGATGAAGTATTTCCTGATGAATTCAGGCGCGACGGTATCGTCGCAGCTCACGGACAGGACGAACTGCACGTTGTGCTGCTCGCTCAGCCGTTCCAGGCGGGTGAAGAACTTTTCGGTGTTTTCCACGTCGGTTTTTACCAGCTTGAGGAACGCGTCCACGAAGATCACGCTGATGTCAAAGTTCTGGGCCAGCATGCCGCACAGGAAGCCGAAGAACATTTCGGGGCTGTCGCTGCCGTATTCGCCCGCGTTGACGAAGCGCACTTCGTGGCGCAGATCGTACATATACCGGTTATCGTCGTCGATGAAAATGACGTCGCCCTTGTGTTCCTTGATAGCCTCGTTCGCCTGGTCCAGAATCCGCTTGGTCTTGCCGGAGCCTTTCTTGCCGTGAATCACCTGTATCATGGGAAAAACCCCCTTTGTTTGTTATGGTATTTCTATTATACCCGATTTTATCCAATATTGCAAGGACAGATCGGCAAAGGTTTATCGTTCGGACAAAAAGAAAACCATTTTGACGCCTTGCGGCATCAAAATGGCTTTCCTTACGGTTATTTGCGCGTTTTATTTCGTATATTTTTCACGCTTCTGATAGTGGGTGTGCAGCAGCTGGTGGGACTTGTGGCTGTTGGGCTCGCCCAGGAACTCGTCGTAGAGCTTCTTGATCTCGGCGTTTTCGTGGCTCTTGCGCTTGGGCTTGCCCGCGTCCTCGCCGTACAGGGCCTTGGCGCGTTCCACCCGCGGATCGCAGGTCATCTTCACCTGGGAGGACACGATGGGCTGACCGCCGCCGGTCACGCAGCCGCCGGGGCAGGCCATGACCTCGATGAAGGTGTAGTTCTTTTCGCCGGAGCGCACCATGTCCAGCAGCTTGCTTGCCGCGCCGGTGGAATGGGCCACGGCTACGCTGACGGGCAGGTCGCCCACCTGCACGGTGGCTTCCTTGATGCCTTCGATGCCGCGGACGGCGGTGAAGTTCACGTCCTCCAGGGTTTCGCCGGTGATGGTTTCGTAAGCGGTACGCAGGGCCGCTTCCATCACGCCGCCGGTAGCGCCGAAGATGACGGCGGCACCGGTGGATTCGCCGCACAGGGGATCGAAGTCCTCGTCGGGCAGGTTCACAAAGTCGATGCCCGCTTCCTTGATCATCCGGGCCAGCTCACGGGTGGTGATCACGGCGTCCACGTCCGGATAGCCGGTGCCCGCCAGTTCTTCACGGTCCGCTTCGAACTTCTTGGCGGTGCAGGGCATCACGGAAACCACGGCGATATCCTTGGGATCGATGCCGGCCTTTTCGGCGTAGTAGCTCTTGATGATCGCGCCCAGCATTTCGTGGGGGCTCTTGCAGGTGGAGAGGTTGGGGATAAAGTCCGGATAGTAGGTTTCGCAGAACTTGATCCAGCCGGGGGAGCAGGAGGTGATCATGGGCAGCACGCCGTTGTTCTTCACCCGGTTCACCAGCTCGGTGGCTTCCTCCATGATGGTCAGATCAGCGCCGAAGTCGGTGTCGAACACCTTATCAAAGCCCATCCGGCGCAGCGCGGCAGCCATTTTGCCGGTGACGGAGGTGCCCATGGGCAGGCCGAATTCTTCGCCCAGGGCGGCGCGCACGGCGGGAGCGGGCTGCACCACCACGTGCTTGGCGGGGTCGGCCAGATAGTCCCAAACCTTCTTGGTTTCGTCCTTCTCATACAGCGCGCCCACGGGGCAGGCGGTGATGCACTGGCCGCAGTTGATGCAGGGCATGTCCGCCAGCTTCAGGTTCCAGGGGGATTCGATGGCGGTGGCAAAGCCGCGGTTCACCGCGCCGATGACGCCCACGTTCTGCACCTTGGAGCACACGGCCACGCAGCGGCGGCACAGGATGCACTTGTTGTTGTCGCGCACGATGGAGGGGCTCACGTCGTCGATATCGTAATGGTTCTGCTTGCCGGCGTACTTGTCGCCGTTTTCCACGCCCAGCTCGCGGCACAGCTGCTGCAGTTCGCAGTTGGTGGAACGGATGCAGGACAGGCACTTCTTTTCATGGGCGGACAGCACCAGCTCCAGCAGGTTCCTGCGGTACTCGCGGATTTCGGGGGTGTTGGTTTTCACGTTCATGCCTTCGCTCACAGGCAGCACGCAGGCGGCCTGCAGGGCGCGGCCACCGGCGTTCACAACGCACATGCGGCAGGCGCCGATGGCGTTGATATCCTTAAGGTAGCACAGCGTGGGAATGTTGATACCGGCCTGCTTGGCGGCCTCCAGAACGCTGGTGCCGGCAGGGACGGAAACCTTCACATTATCAATGGTAAGGTTGATCATCTGTTCCATTTCTTTTTCCTCCTTGCCAGAATCACACTTTGGAGATGGCGCCGAAGCGGCACTTCTCCATGCAAGCGCCGCACTTGAGGCACTTGGAAGGATCGATCGAATGGGGCTTCTTCACTTCGCCGGAGATGGCTCCGCCGGGGCAGACGCGCGCGCAGGCGGTGCAGCCGCGGCACTTTTCGGGATCGATCACGTAGTTCAGCAGGGCCTGGCAATGATGCGCGGGGCACTTCTTGTCCCGGATATGGGCTTCGTATTCATGACGGAAGAACTTGATGGTGGACAGCACGGGGTTGGGCGCGGTCTGGCCCAGGCCGCACAGGGCGGTGGCCTTGATGGTCTTGGCCAGGTTTTCCAGCTTCTCGATGTCGCCTTCCTCGCCCTTGCCGTTCACGATGCGTTCCAGGATTTCCAGCATGCGCCGGGTGCCGATGCGGCAGGGGGCGCACTTGCCGCAGCTCTCGTCCACGGTGAAGTCCAGGAAGAAGCGGGCGATATCGACCATGCAGTTGTCTTCGTCCATGACGATCATACCGCCGGAGCCCATCATGGAGCCCGCGGCGATCAGGTTGTCGTAGTCCACGGGGGTGTCCAGCAGTTCAGCGGGCAGACAGCCGCCGGAGGGGCCGCCGGTCTGCACGGCCTTGAATTTCTTGCCATTGGGAATGCCGCCGCCGATATCGTAAATAATGGTGCGCAGCGGGGTGCCCATGGGCACTTCCACAAGGCCGGTATTGTTGATCTTGCCGCCCAGGGCGAACACCTTGGTGCCCTTGCTCTTTTCGGTACCCATGGCGGCGAACCAGTCCGCGCCGTGGAGAATGATCTGGGCCACGTTGGCGTAGGTTTCCACGTTGTTCAGCATGGTGGGCTTGGCGAACAGGCCCTTGACCGCGGGGAAGGGAGGACGGGGGGTGGGCTCGCCGCGCTTGCCTTCGATGGAGCGCATGAGGGCCGTTTCTTCGCCGCAGACGAAAGCGCCGGCGCCCAGGCGGATCTTGATGTCGAAATCAAAGCCGGTTTCAAAAATGTTTTTGCCCAGCAATCCGTATTCCCGGGCCTGGCCGATGGCGATTTCCAACCGCTTCACAGCGATAGGATACTCAGCACGGACGTAAATATACCCTTCGCTGGCCCCGATGGCATAGCCCGCGATGGCCATGGCTTCCAGCACGGCATGGGGGTCGCCTTCCAGCACGGAACGGTCCATGAACGCGCCGGGGTCGCCCTCGTCGGCGTTGCAGGCCACGTACTTCTGATCCGCCACGGAGGCCGCCGCGAACTTCCACTTGAGGCCGGTGGGGAAACCGCCGCCGCCGCGCCCGCGCAGACCGGATTTCAGGATCTCGTCGATGACCTGTTCCCGGGTCATGCTGGTGAGCGCCTTTTCCAGGGCCTTGTAGCCGTCGAAGGCCAGATATTCGTCGATATTTTCGGGGTCGATCACGCCGCAGTTGCGCAGGGCGATGCGATGCTGATGCTTATAGAAGTTAATTTCGGCCAGGCCCTTGTTGGCGTTCTGCTCGTGGGTGGCGTGGTCGCTGTATACCAGGTGCTGCACCTTGCGGCCCTTGAGCAGGTGTTCGGTGACGATTTCGTCAACGTCGTCCACCTTGACCCGGGAATAGAAGGTGCCTTCGGGGTATACGATCACAACGGGGCCCGCTTCGCACAGGCCGAAGCAGCCGGTGCGGATGACCTTGACTTCCTTGTCCAGGCCGTTTTCCTTGATCTTTTCCTCAAAACGCTCGATCAACTGAGCAGAGCCGGACGAAGAACAGCCGGTGCCGCCGCAGCAGAGCACGTGAGCGCGATAGATATCCATGAGCTTCTCCTCCCTATTACAGCATCAGGTGCTTATTTCTCGGCGGCGCCGATGGTGTATTCTTCCACGGGACGCCCGTTGACGATGTGTTCCGCCACCACGCGGCCCACCTTTTCGGGGGTCATATGCACGTAGGTGACCTTTTCCTGTCCGGGCAGGATCACGTCCACCATGGGCTCCAGGCGGCACATGCCGATGCAGCCGGTCTGGGACACGGTGACGTGATTCAGGCCCCGCTTGCTGATCTCGTCCATGAAGGCCAGCATCACGGGACGGGCGCCGGCGGCGATGCCGCAGGTGGCCATGCCGATCACCACGCGGGTGGCCTCGGCTTCATCTTCCTTGCGCAGGTTGATGCGGTTCAGGGTCTTTTCGCGGATGGCCTGCAGTTCAGCCAAAGATTTCATAGGATGACACCTCCAAAGATCGGTTCTATTTCTTCCCGCAGGGATTCCTGCATCCATGCGGCGATTTCCGGTTCATTGAGCGGTACGCCCGCGAGGGCTTCCCGTATTTCCCGTGTATCGAAGTGCATTTCGCCCTTGGGGGAACGGCAATGCAGGATGAATTCGGGCTTGTCCGGGTTCATGGTCACCAGCGTGGTCACCGTGCCCGGCAGATCGCCCAAAGGCAGGCAGTCGATGGATGATGTGTCCAGCGTGGCGGTGAGCTTCGTGCCAACGCCCGGCGTGCTTTCAATGGAAAGGTCGCCCCCCGTCAGGCGGCAGTTTTCCGCCATCATGGGAATGCCCAGGCCCACCTTCCGGGTGGTGCGCGTGGTGGCGAAGGGGGAGGTGACCCGGGACAGCAATTCTTCGCTCATGCCGCATCCGTCGTCCTCGATGATCACGGAAAGCATGCCGTCGTCCTTCAGCAGCACGGACAGGGAAACCGCCTTTGCCTGGGCGCGGATGCTGTTCTGCATCAGGTCCAGGATATGCAGGGACAGATCGCGCATTGCTTACGCCTGCTCCTTCTCCCTGTACTTGGCCAGGATGCCGGGAATATCGTCGGGCACCAGACGGCCGTACACTTCGTCGTTGATGGTCATAACGGGGGCCAGACCGCAGGCGCCTAAGCAGCGGGTGGCGTTCAGGGTGAACAGGCCGTCCGGAGAGGTTTTGCCCACGGGGGTCTGCAGTTCTTCGCTCAGGCGGTCCAGCACCTTCTGGCTGCCCTTCACGTAGCAGGCGGTGCCCAGGCACACGCTGATGGTGTACTTGCCGTTGGGCTCCAGGCGGAACTGGGAATAGAACGTGGCGACGCCGTAGACCTCGCTCAGCGTGACGCCCAACCCCTCGGCGATGATCTTCTGCACATCCATGGGCACGCAGCCGAAAATCCCCTGCGCTCTTTGCAGCACGGGCATCAGCGCGCCAGGCTGATCCTTCAGCTCGGCGATGACCTGGTTCAGCTGCTCATACTTGTCTTTCATGTCCGGCATGACAGTCTAAGACCTCCTTCATTCTTGCTTCGGATGAATTCCGAAACGGCGGCATATTTACCTTATAACATGCGCCGTATTTTATCATAACATATTTTTGCTCAGATTGCACGCCCAATTTAAAAAAATACGGAGAAAATCCGCTCGTTATTTGTTAATTTTTTTTGAAATTGGAACGAAAAGGAAAAAATTTGGCCGGCAGGAGAAAAAATGGCTTTTGCCCGGCGTAAGCGTGGGAAAAATTGGGATGGACGCGCCCCGCTGCTTGTGAACGTCCCGGGCGGATGATATAATTGATTTGAAAGAAAAAAGAATGAGGCTCAACGGAAAAAAATGGAATTTTCGGGGAACCGGACCGAAAAATTCAGAAAATTCAGGAACGTTGCCGGGCAATTTGGAGAATATATACAGAATCATCGTTGCATCCCGGATTTGCCTGTGTTACAATGGAAGCGCAGGATAGAGGAAAGGAACCGTTCTTATGAAACAATTAAACGAATTTGAGAGGATACCTCTCGGCATTTTCCCCACGCCCATTCACAAATTGGAGCATATCAGCAAAAAGCTGCATACCAACGTATTCGTCAAGCGGGACGATCTGACCGGCCTGGGCCTGGGCGGCAACAAGGTCAGGAAGCTGGAATTTCTTTTGGCGGACGCCAAACGGCAGGGCGCGCAGGTGGTGTTTACCACCGGCGGGGCCCAGTCCAACCATGCCATGCTCACCGCGGCGGCGGCCGGAAAGGTGGGCCTGAAGCCCATCCTGATCCTGAAAAAGCGCGGCGTGACGGAGCGGCTGGGCAATCAATTGCTGGAGCATTTGATGGGCACGGAAGTGCGCTTTATGGACACGGACGATTACGCCGACATTTACGCGGAAATGGACCGGGTGGGCCAGATGCTGGGCGTACCCTATTACAAAATCCCCTGCGGCGGCTCCAATGCCCTGGGTTCCCTGGGCTATGTGGACTGCGCCAGGGAAATCCGCGAACAGGGCATGCATTTTGATCACATCGTCTGCGCCGAGGGCAGCGGCGGCACCATGGCGGGCATGGCCCTGGGGGCCAAGCTGTTCCTGCCGGGCACAAAGGTACACGGCATGATGGTGGATACCGACCCCTTCGATCAGATCACCCCCGCCCTCATGCGGGAAGCGGCGGCGCTGCTGGAAGCCGGCGTGGAAATCGGGCCGAAGGATTATCATTTGGCGGATATGTGCGGCCCGGGCTACGCCATCCCCTCCCAGGAAGGCAACGAAGCCATTTCCATGATGGCGAAAGAGGAAGGCATTTTCCTGGACCCCGTTTATACCGGCAAAGCCTTCGCAGGCCTTGTGAAAATGGCGGCGGAGGGCGCGTTCCGGGAAACGGACAATGTGCTGTTCCTCCATTCCGGCGGGGCGGGCGGCCTGTTCGCCGTGCTGTGACCGAACGATTTGAAGAATGTCTTGACTTAGAGTGAGCTTTAAGGTGTATCCTGCTGTCAAGAATAAAAGGAGGTTACCGCAATGGGCAAGGCAAAGGTTTATTTTACGGATTTCCGCACCCGCCTGGGAGTGAGCCAGGGCGCAAAGCTCCAGCGGCTCATCAAAAAAGCCGGTATCGGCGATATTGATTTTGACGGCAAATTTGTGGCCATCAAAATGCACTTTGGCGAGCTGGGCAACTTCGCGTATCTCCGGCCCAATTACGTCAGGGCTGTGGTGGACGTGATCAAGGAATTGGGCGGCAAGCCCTTCCTGACCGACTGCAACACCCTTTATCCCGGCAGCCGCAAAAACGCGGTGGATCATTTGCTGAACGCCGAAATCAACGGCTTCAACAGCGTCACCACCGGCTGCCACGTGATCATCGCCGACGGCCTGCGGGGCACGGACGACATTGAGGTGCCAGTGCACAACGGCGAATACTGCAAGACCGCCCTCATCGGCCGGGCCATTATGGACGCCGACGTGGTCATTTCCCTCAGCCACTTCAAGGGCCACGAGGCCACCGGCTTTGGCGGCGCGATCAAGAACATCGGCATGGGCTGCGGCAGCCGCGCGGGCAAAATGAACCAGCACAACGACGGCACCCCCGAAGTGGATCGGGACGCCTGCCGGGGCTGCGGGCGTTGCGCCAAGGAATGCGGCAGCGACGCCATTTCCTACGGAGCCGACCATAAGGCGTACATCGATCCGGCTATCTGCAAGGGCTGCGGACGCTGCATCGGGGCCTGCGCCTTCGACGCCATCAGCAACATGAACGACAGCGCCGGGGACATGCTCTGCCGCAAAATGGCCGAATACACCCAGGCGGTGTGCCATGGCCGCCCCTGCTTCCACATCAGCATCATCATGGACGTGTCGCCCAACTGCGACTGCCACGGGGAAAACGACGCGCCCATCCTGCCCAACATCGGCATGCTGGCTTCCTTCGACCCCGTGGCGCTGGATCAGGCCTGCGTGGATCTCTGCCAGCAGGCCACGCCCTTCCGCAACAGCCAGCTGGGGGACAATCTGGCCAAGCCGGACTGGCACCATTACCACGACCATTTCAAGGACAGCAACCCCAACGTGCATTGGAAGGAAACCCTGGCCCACGGGGAAAAGATCGGCCTGGGCACCAGGGAGTATGAGCTGATTACGGTGAAATAAAACCGGAAAGGATCAGCGGAATAGAAAAAAGGACAGCTTAACGCAAAAAGGGAGTACAGAGTTCAGCGTTCAGAGTACAGATGATTTAGTCTGACAATATCGGAATCCGAATTGCCTGACTAAAAAAATCTGTACTCTGTACGCTGAACTCTGTTCGCTTTTTCGTCATAAAAAGTGTTTTTTCTCAGCTTACCATACGTCTACCCGCCCGTGCGCATGGGAAAGCGGGCTTCGTGGGTGCGCCCGTCGGACAGGAGGGGGGCCCAGCTGTCCTCTAAGCGCGCGCCGTCCAGGGTGGGGAAAAGGGTGTCCCGGGCGGCGGTGAAGTGATAATTGGCGCTGCCAAAGCGCAGTACGAGGGTGTATTCCTCCCCTTCGGGGCCGGTGCGGGGCAGCAGGCGGGCCTTGTCGCCCCGCTTTTCAAAGCCCATCAGGCCCGTGAGCACGGCCCAGTACATCCAGGCCGCGCTGCCCGTGTACCAGCTCCATCCGCCCCGGCCCGTGTTTTCCCCGGCGTACACGTCCCCGGCCAGCACATAGGGCTCGATTTTGTAGACCAGAGCCTTTTCCGCGGTATCGCTGTGGGCGGCGGGCAGCGCGGCCAGGGCGATTTCCCAGGCAAGATCGAATTCGTTCAGGCGGCACAGGGCCAGAATCAGCCAGGGCACGGCGTGGGTGTATTGGCCGCCGTTTTCCCGCACGCCGGGCAGATACCCGCCGATATAGCCAGCGTCCTCCGCCGGAGCAAAGGGCGGGTCAAGCAGCTTCACCAGCCCGGCTTCCCGGTCGTACAGCTTTTCCACGGCATGCAGCAGCGCCGTTCTGGCCTTGTTCC
>CACWWM010000023.1 GCA_902764565.1 uncultured Eubacteriales bacterium | reverse complement strand
ACCGACAGCACCGAAAAGAACCTGAAAATGCGCGTGGAAGCCGAAAACGGCGCCACCGCCGGCAAGACCGACCTGGCCAAGCGCGCCAAGGCCCTGAACTTGGACGCCATCCATGACACTGTGCATGAAATGGCAAGGGACGAAGCCCGTCACGGCAAAGCCTTTGCGGGGCTGCTGAAGCGGTACTTCGGGAAGTAAGGAACCGCGCGAAATAAACCGCATATATAAGGAGGCAAAACAAATGCTGTCCAAAAAACCCATCGTAAATGGGATACTATCCTGTGTCCTCGGTGCTGCCGGGCTTGCGTTGTTCAACTTTGTTATGTCTCTGATTAACGGGACTTCCTTTCAGCAGGAAATCGGTTCCTTTCAGCAGGAAATCGGGCGCGCCGGAGATATCATCATCGATGCCATCGTCTGCGTTGCCTGTGGCGTGGCCGGTTATCTGCAGGCGAAGAAGGCTGCGAAATAATTCGCGCTGAAAGGCTTTCAAGGGCCTGCCGGACTTAGTGAATCAGGAGGATCGTTCCACACGGACGGTCCTCTTTTTCGTGCACTTTGCAGCCCGCATTTTTCATTGATTTATACGGCGCGCTATGCTATAATCGAATCATAAGGATGGGCGGGCCCCGTTTGATGATCGGCGCGCCCATCCGCGGGCCCCGTTTGATGATCGGCGCGCCCATCCGCGCTGTTTTCCTGCAACGGAGGGGGATATCTATGTACACCTATTGCCTGTTCTGCGAAACGGGAAAGT
Source organism: uncultured Eubacteriales bacterium (assembly GCA_902764565.1). Taxonomy (GTDB): domain Bacteria; phylum Bacillota; class Clostridia; order Christensenellales; family Aristaeellaceae; genus RUG563. The sequence goes on along the minus strand of CACWWM010000023.1, from coordinate 11,892 downwards.
GCGGCTATGTGGCAAGGGCCGTTATGCAGAGAATCCCCTGCCGCACCCTTTCCCCCAAGCAGGTGCAGCATACCTGGGCCAAGGGAAAAATGGTGGACATCGAGCACGACCTGCTGCCGGGCTATGTGTTCGTATATACGGAGAACGAACGGCTGGACGTGGCCCTGCTCCGCCCCATCCAGGGGATCATCCGGTGCCTTTCCTCCCAGGACAGGGAATACGAGCTGACCGGCAGCGACGAACAGTTCGCCCTGATGCTGCTGCAAAAGGACGGCGTGATCGGGAAAACCAAGGTGTATGAGGAAGGCCAGATGATCCGCATCTGCCAGGGGGCCTTCGAGGGCGTGGAAACGAAGATCCTGAAGGTCAACCGCCGGAACATGCGGATGCAGATCGAAATCCCCTTCGCCAGCCAGAACATCAAAACCTGGGTGGAATACGAAATCGTGAAGGCCGTGGACGAAAAGGAATGAATAGAAAAAAGGCGCGTGCGGTTCATCGCATGCGCCTAATTTTTCCTTCGGCCTTTGCGGGATTACGAATCGAAGAATTGCTTTCCGTCCTCCGTGACCGGCCGTTCCGTTTTGGGGTATTCAAAGATTTCGGGCTTTCCGGCGTTGGCTGCCAGGTAATCCGCGAATTTGGCCGCGTGCCACTTGGCCATTTCCAGGTTGTGCATGCGCCAGTTGCCGCAATTCTCCGGCGCCGCACCGGGCACGGTTTCCGCCTCCTGAACGGACTGGAAAGCGCGCAGCAGCAGGCCGTAAATCTCCTGGGGCGGACGGCTGCCCTTGAGAATGAGATAGAACCCGGTCAGGCAGCCCATGGGCCCCCAGTAGATGATATCATCCTTCCAGGCGGGGTCGTTCCGCAGGAAGGTGGCAATGATGTGCTCCAGCGAATGCATGGCCGCCACGTCGACGGCCGGTTCCACGTTGGGCCTGCACAGCCTCACGTCATAGGTCGTCACCACACCGTCGCCCACCTGATCCGCCCGGCTGATAAAAATGCCGGGGATAATGGCCCTGTGATCTACGGAAAAGCTCGGTATCAGATCCATCGCTGTATCTCCTTTCAGCCGTCCCTGAGGGGGCGCACCTGTATTATACAGAATAAACCAAAAAACCGCAACCCCGCGAAAGAAAACATAACCGCCGGGTGTCGAATCCGCCGGAACTAACACTTGACAACATATGAAAAGAAGTATAAAATTTTTGTTGGAATTTCGTCATTTTTTTCATCAAACAGGCGGTGGTGATCCTGCATTTTTCCAAGTGTTTTCAAGCGTTCCGCCGTTGGTGCAAGCTTTATTCCGCGTTCGACGCGCTATTTCCAGCGCGTGAAGCCGTTCATTCGGATCCGGCAGGGAAAAACTGCCCGATCATGCAAGAAAGGGGATGCAGGTTGAAAAGAATCATCCTGCTTTGTCTGACGGCAGCGCTGCTGCTGTCGGGCAGCGTCGGCCTGCTGTCCGCCGCCGCGGAAGCAAAATGGCCGGAGGGCTCCAGCAGCGGAAGGAAATCCAACGGGAAAATGACGCTGGATCTGACCAACGTTTCCGAAGGCTACTTTATGGCCGCCGTCAGTGAAAAAACCAAACACAAAATGAAGCTGCGCGTTGTCAAGGACGATAAAACCCTGACCTACGACCTGAACAACACCGGCGAATTTGAGGTTTTCCCCCTTCAGCTGGGCAGCGGGAAATACGATATATCGCTTTATGAAAACGTATCGGGCAAAAAGTATTCCAGCGCCGGGAAAATCTCCGTCAACGTCACCCTCACGCGGGAGGACGGCGCTTTCCTGTATCCCAATCAGTACGTCAATTATACGGAGCTGACCAAAGCTGTGGCGGCGGCCAACGAAATGTGCGCCGGGAAAGACGAAAAAGAAATCTATACCTTGATCCGGAAATACATGATGGATAACTACGCCTACGACTTCATCAAGTCCGTCACCGTGGCCGCGGGCGAGCTGCCGGACATCGACGGCTGTTATGAGAAGAAAATGGGCGTGTGCCAGGATCTTTCCGCGCTGATGGTGTGCATGCTCCGTTCCCAGGGCATTCCCGCCAGGCTGATGATCGGCTACGCGGACAAAAACTATCACGCCTGGACGGTCACATCCGTTGCCGATAAAGAAGTGTTTTTCGACCCCACCGCCGCGCTCAACGCCATCAGTAAGCCTGTCGCTTACTCCGTTGAACGCTACTACTGAGGAGGTTTTGCACATGTTCAAACTGGAGAGGAACGGACTTTCCGCCGCGGAGCTCAGCAATTTCTGCGGCCAGGTGGCCCTGATCCTGGAAGCCGGCCTGCCCCTGTACGACGGGATGGAAACCCTGGCCGGGGCCGACAGCGGCAGCGCCCATGCCGACGTTTACTCCGCCGCCAGCAAGGGCGTTACCGAAACCGGTTCCCTGTACGACGCCATCAAGGATGATCCGCGCTGGCCCAAATATCTGGTGGAAATGGTGGGCATCGGCGAACGTTCCGGCCAACTGGATCAGGTCATGCGCGGCCTGGAAGCCTATTACGCCCGGGAAGACCGCATCCGTTCCTCCATTTCCAGCGCCGTCACCTATCCCCTGGTGCTGGGCGTGATGCTGATCGTGATCGTGCTGATCCTTTTGTGGAAGGTGCTTCCCGTATTCCGCCGGGTGCTCAATTCCATGGGCGCGAGCCTGAACGAATCGGGCAGCCTGCTCATGCGCTTAGGCGTTTCCGTGGGCTGGATCATCCTGGCCCTGGTGGCGCTGGTGGTGGTGCTGGTAGTCACGGGCGTGGTGCTTTCGCGCACCAAGCACCGCGACAAGGTGATGCGGGTCGTGCAGCGGGTGATGCCCGGTCTGCAAAAGCTCAATAAAAAGCTGTCCGCCTCCCGCGTGGCCAGCGTGCTTTCCATGATGCTGTCCAGCGGCTTCCCCACGGACGAAGCCCTGGAAATGACCGCCAACGTCCTGTCCGACCGGAACGCGGCGGAGAAGGTGCAGAGCATCCGCAAGAGCCTGGAGGACGGCTCCACCTTTGCCGAAGCCGTAACAAAAACCAACCTGTTTGAAGATCTGCACAACCGCATGATCACCATGGGCAGCGCCACCGGCCAGGAGGATCAGGTGCTGGGCAAGCTGGCCTCCCTGTACGAAGAACAGGTGGAGGACGGCATCACGCGCCTGGTGGCCATTATCGAGCCCACCCTGGTGGCCCTGCTTTCCGTGGTCATCGGCGCGGTGCTGCTTTCCGTCATGCTGCCCATGGCGGGTATCCTGACCAGCCTGTGACAAAGGAGAAGGGTGCATGAACCGAAGGGATTGGATCAAGCTCCTGTGCATCGTGCTGGTGCTGGCCGCCGCCGTGCTGCTGGCAAACCGCATCGGCACCGCCCAGGGCACCGCGGAAACGGACATCGTGCGGGACGCCGTGAAAAACGCGGCGCTCACCTGCTATGCCGTGGAAGGCGCGTATCCCGACAGCGTGGACTACCTGCGGGAGCATTACCGCCTGGCCTACGATGAGGACCGCTACCTGATCACCTACGACGCTTTCGCCTCCAACATGATCCCCGATATCTGGGTCACGGAAGTGGGGGTGGGCGCGCCATGAGCAAAAACGGGCCAAGCCACGCCATATCCGGCGTGTTCGTGTTTCTGCTTTTGGGCGTTTTCGCCGTGTTTTCCACCGTGATGGTGGTGCTGGGGGCCAAGGCCTACAAGGCCACGGCGGACCGGGCGGCGGAACATAACGCCGACCGCATCGCCAGCGCCTACGTGCGCAGCATGGTGCGGGCGGACGACGACAGGGATTCTTTGCGCGTAGAGGAAATCGGCGGCCTTTCCACGGTGACCATGCACTATGATTACGACGGCGAAGAATATCTGACCAGGATTTATGTGTACGGCGGCAAGCTGCGGGAATGGTTCTCCTACGCGGAAGCCGATTTTGAACCGGCAGACGGCGAAGCGGTGTGCGCCGCGGATGAAATGCAGGCCAGCCTGTCCGGCCATCTGCTGAGCGTGGGCATGCGCCACGGCGACAAATGGACGAACGTGGATATTGCCCTGCGCTCCGCCGCGAACTGAGGTGATGCAAAGTGAAATCCGCAAACAGAAGCAACGCGCTGCTGGTGGAATTGCTGATCGTGGTGCTGTTCTTTATGCTGTCCGCCACCGTTCTTTTGCAGGTTTTCTCCACCGCCCGCAGCCAAAGCAGCCTGGCCGGCAAGCTGATTCAGGCGTCCAACGCCGCCCAGGACGTATCTGACCGGCTGTATGGCGCAAAGGACGCGGGAAGCGCGCTGAAAGAAATGGGCTGGACGCAGGAAAACGATCTGTGGCGGCTGCCCGGCGACGACTATGACCTGACCGTTTCCCTCACCCGCGAGCAGCAGCCCTTCGGCGAATTGCTGCGCTATCAGGTGCGGGCGGTCAGCGGCGAAGATACGCTGATAGACCTGCCCGGGGCGCGGTATCAGGAGGCGGCGGAATGAAGAAAAAAAGCATGATCAGCTTCGGCCCGGGCGCTTCCTCCCTGATCCTGATTTTCGTGGTGCTGGCCCTGAGCACCTTGGGCATGCTTTCCCTGATGAACAGCCGCAACGATATCCGGCTCAGCGAACGGAGCGTGCAGGTGACCCAGGCGGTATACGCCCTGCAAACGGCGGCGGAAGAAAAGCGCGCCGCCCTGGACGCGCTGCTGGCCAGCGCCGCAAAGGAAGCCGAAAACAGCGAAGCCTATCTCGCCGCCGTGCAGGCCGCTTTGCCCCAGGACGTAACATGGGAAGACGGCGCGCTGTGCTGGAAGGAAACGGACGGCTTCCGTTCCCTGAGCTGCGCGCTGGAAACGCGGCCCCTGGGCGCAGAAGAAAGAACGCGCTGGATTCGTTTTGAATTGACCGCAGTAACGGAAGAAGTGTGGTAATCATGGTTGAACTGCTGCAAAAAGCCGTCAGCATGGGCGGATCGGATATTTTTATCATTCCCGGTTCCTTTCCCACGGTAAAGGTGAACAGCGAACTGGTGCCGCTGAATGAGAATAAACTCCATTCGGCGGACACGCAAAAGCTGGTGGAAGAAATGTACGCCCTGGCCCACCGGGACATTAAGCTCCTGGGCCGCGAGGGGGACGACGACTTTTCCTTTGCCATCAAGGAAGTGAGCCGCTTCCGCTGCAACGCCTATATGCAGCGCGGCTCCATGGCGGCCATCTGCCGTATCGTGAATTTCGAGCTGCCCCAGGTGAGCGAGCTGGGCATCCCCGACATCGTGATGACCCTGTGCGCCCAGCGCAGCGGCATGGTGCTGGTGACCGGCCCCGCGGGCAGCGGCAAAAGCACCACCCTGGCCTGCATGATCGATAAAATCAACAGCGACCGGCAGGCCCACATCATCACCATCGAGGACCCCATCGAATATCTGCACCGGCACAAGAGATCCCTGGTGAGCCAGCGGGAAGTGCCCAACGACGCGTCCACCTTCTCCCGTGCCCTGCGCGCCGCCCTGCGCCAGGCGCCGGATGTGGTGATGCTGGGCGAAATGCGCGATCTGGACACCATCCGCACCGCCATTACCGCCGCCGAAACGGGCCATTTGCTCCTGTCCTCCCTGCATACCATCGGCGCGGCCAAAACGGTGGACCGCATCATCGACACCTTCCCCGCCGAGCAGCAGACCCAAATCCGTGTGCAATTGTCGATGGTGCTCAAGGCCGTCATTTCCCAGCGCCTGGTGCCCACGGTCAGCGGCACCCGCGTGCCCGTGTTTGAGGTCATGACCGTGAACCCCGCCATCCAGAACATGATCCGCGACGGCCGCACCCACCAGATCGACAACGTGATCTACGGCGGCAGCGATAAAACCATGCTGTCCATGGACGCGGAGCTGCAGCGCCTGGTGCGGATGGGCAAAATCACCAAGGAAATCGCCCTGCTGTACGCCGCCAATCCCGAAACATTGGCAAAACGCATTTGATTTTTCTGTAAAACCGGGGGCCGGTGCAATGCACCGGCCCCTTCAAATGTTTCCGCGTCCGTCCGCCGCAGCGCCGCCGGCCGCGGTTCATGGCTGGTCCTCCCCCATCGCTTCCCATACGGCTTCCGCGTCATTCAGATGCACATAGAGGTCACCGCCCTCCATATAGGATTCAAACCGGCCTGTGACCGTTACGCCTGTGCCGGGTTCCGGATAATCGCCGGGAAAGCTATGCTCCCCCGCCCAAACGAACTCAATGCCTTCGGCGCAGCACGCGGTGGCGTCCTGAACGATGCAGGCATAATAGACCATGCCTGTTTCCGGGTCCTGAAGCACGTCGAACCAGCCTTTCATGCGAATGATTTTGCCTTCATACGCCCGGTAATCCGATAAAAGCCGGCATACCTGCGCGTAAGCGACGGTGCCGCTCATGGCAGAAAGATCAAGGTCAATATCCGATTCGGCATAAGCGACGCCGGCGTTCGCCGCTTCTCCCCAGGACAAAGAAGGAGCGCAGAGCAGAACGAGCATACAGACAGCAGCAATCAGTTTTTTCATCTCAATCCTCATGCCGGCGCAGCGCCGGTACAGACAGAAACGAAAACGGAAGCCGCGGATTTTTCCGTTTTCACGTGCAGGGTTACTTGTTCAGCGCTTCCCGGAGAACGGCCAGATTATTTTCCATTACGGAAAGATAGGTGAGGCCGGACTGCACATCCTGGGTGGTCACGCTCTGCATGGAATCCATGGACAGGATTTTGGCGTTCTTGGCCTGGGTGGCGGCCACCACAGTATCGGCGATGCGGGTCTTGGGATGCTCGATGGTCAGCACGGCGGGCAGATCCAGTTCGTCCACCTTCTGTGCCAGGAATACGATGGTCTGGAAGCTGGCTTCGCTTTCGGCGGAGCAGCCGGAGAAGGCCGCGAAGTAGGTCAAACCATAGTCATCCACCAGATACCGGAAGGGGAACCGGTCGCCGAACAGCACGGTCTTGTATTGCGCGGCGTCCACCATCTCGGCGTAAGCCTTGTCCAGGGCGGTCAGCTTGGCGCTGTAGTCCGAAAGATTCGCCTGATATTGGGTGCTGCCCGCGGGGTCGATCCGGCTCATCGCATCCGCGATCACACCGCACAGCGCTTCCGCGCTGCGCAGGGACAGCCATACGTGCTCGTCGGCTTCTTCTTCGTGCTCGTGATGGTGTTCTTCTTCCTCTTCTTCGTGATCGTGATGATGTTCTTCTTCCTCTTCTTCGTGATCGTGGTCGTGCTCATGTTCGTGCTCGTGTTCCATGCCCTCCACGATCTCTTCGGCTTTGACGGCGTCGCCCATGGCTTCCACCAGGCTGATCGCCACCAGATTGGGATTCACGGCGTTTTCCAGCACGTCTTCCACCCATTCGTCGCTTTCGCCGCCCACATAGATGAACAGATCGGCGGTGGAAATTTTCAGAATATCCTGCGCGGCGGGCTGATAAGAGTGCAGATCCGTGCCGTTATCCAGCAGCAGGGTGATTTCCGCGTTATCACTGCCGCCCACGATGTGGCGCACCCAGTCGTAAATAGGAAAGATGGTAGTCACGATGGACAGCTTTTGATTTTCGGCCAGGGCCGCGCCGGAAAACAGCGCGGTGGTCATCAGCGCCAGGGCCAGCAGAACAGACAGTGTCTTTTTCATGGTATTATCCTCCGATAATTTTGTCATTATTATTTTGTTAAGAAATCGTTTTTCTGAAATTTGAGCACAAAAATACAAGGCATTTCACAGGAAACCGCAGAGAAAAGAGATTTGCATGAAAGCAAATCGATTCTCCTATTTCCCTGAAATCCTTGCCGTTCTTCTTTCCGTCAATTATTGAGCCGGACTTTCCAGCTTACAGGCGTAGCGGACAGACATGCGCAAAAACCATGCTCCGCGCTGAATACGCGAAGGAAGCCGGGCAGGGCGAACAAAAACACCAGCACAACGCCCAGCAGCGCGAAGCTTTGCAGCAGCGCTTCCATCCGGGCGATGTTCTCGCAGATTTCGCAGCCGTCACCCGTGCAGCGGTGCTCTGCCTCGTGCGCGATGTAGGCGGAAGAAGCGAACAAAACAAACAGCATACCGGCGCACAGAAGCAGCGCGAGCAGGCGTTTTTGCGTCTTCATTGTCCCCTTCCTCCTCTCTCTTGGATGGTCGGCGCAGTCGCTGCAGCCTTCGCTCATCCGATATCGTCAGCCGATTGGCATTGATCGCAGATTCCGTAAAACACCGTTCTGCCATAATCCCAGGCAAAACCGTGATGCTCCCGCAAATGCCGGCGGATCTCCTGCAATTCGTCACAGTCCAGATGAATCAGCCGTCCGCATTTTTCGCACTTGCAGTGGAAGTGGGAAGCGCATATCCGCTTTTGCTCCCCCACGTACTCGTAACAGGCGCTGTCGCCCGTTTCCAGCAGATACTTGCGCACCGTGCCTTCCGCCACGAACCGTTCCATCTGCCGGTAAATGGTGGCTGTGCTGATGGGCTTTCCCATCTGTGCCAGATGATCCCGGATCTGGGCCGCAGTGTGGTGGCGCTCAGGATGCGCCTCCAAATAAGCAATCAATTCATCCTGCTGCCGGGTGTGGTAGGTGGGCCGCACGTGTTCTTCCTCCCTCCAATTTGAAAACCGTTATCATTTTAACCCGTTTTTTCGATTTGTCAATATAAAAATCATTCTCATTTTAAATTTTGTGTGCAAACCCTTTTCGCCGCGCGTAAAGCCAATTAAGCATGCCGGCTAAAAGGCGCGGGCCAGTATCCTGCTCGCGCCTATGGCAATCATAACAGACAATGAAGGTTATTCCTGTTATTGTGCCGCCTCCGGCCTGATGATCACGCGATTTTCCAGGACGCGGCCTCCTGCCTGCCTTCCACGAAAGATTTATAAATGCCATCCTGCTTGATCAGTTCATCGTGGGTTCTTTGCCTGTTTGTCCATGAAACCATCGACCTCCTGCGAATGGGTTAATTATATCTAACATAAAGGCGTAAAAAACGCCCTTATATTACAAGGGAATAAGGGCTCAATAACCGAAAAGCTCCTGCCAGCCTTTTGTGAAAAACCGATCCAGCGTATCGGCGTAGCGCAGGGCTTCCTCGCGGGTGAAGCCGTGCTCCACCGCCTGAAAAACGGCGTTTACGTTGGCGGTAACCAGCAGGTGAAATTCTTTGGGGTTCACTTCGTTGATTTTTCCTCCCTGGTTTTTCAGCAGCTCCATCATCGCCATGGTGGTCTTTTCTTCTTCAATGGCTAAATCGTGCAGAAAGGATTCGTACCGGGTGCCCTGGGCTTTGCAGACCAGCAGCCGGAAAGCGTCCAGATGGTCGTAGATGTAGGTCATGGTCAGCCGGGCTTCGCCGCCCGTCTGCCACTTTTGGGAAACCGTGCCCGCCTGCAGGGCTTCATGCTCGGCTTTTTCCTCCTGCCGGTACAGCGCCGTGAGCCCCTGAAAGGCGGGCTCCACCAGGGCGGCAAACATTTCTTCCTTGCTGGGGAAGTGCTTATACAGCCCGGCGGCGCTCATGCCCGACGCGGCGGCGATGCGCCGCATGGAAGCGTCGGCAAAGCCGTAGGTCAAAAACTCCTGCCAGGCCGCCGCCAGGATCTGTTCATGATGTCCCGCCTTATCACGCGCCATACGCATCCTCCCTTCCGCAAGAAAGCGAACAGTGTACGCTTGCGTTACATAGCATACACTGTTCGCCATTGTTTGTCAACCCGTTTTTTGAAAAAAACAATTTCCCGACAGAATGATGAGCCTGTCAGCCCAGCGCCACGTCCAGCGCCATCATCAGCGTAAAGCCCAGGGAAAACATCAGCACGCCCACGTTGGAATGTTCCCCGGCGGACATTTCGGGAATCAGCTCCTCCACCACCACGTACATCATGGCCCCCGCCGCAAAGCTGAGCAGATACGGCATGGCGGGCATCACAAGGGAAGCCGCCAGGATGGTCGCCAGCGCGCCGATGGGTTCCACCGCCCCGGACAGCACGCCGTCCATAAAGGCTCTCCCCTTGCTTTTCCCCTGCGCGCACAGGGGCATGGAAATGATGGCTCCCTCCGGGAAATTCTGAATGGCGATGCCCAGGGCCAGCGCCAGGGCCGCGCCCGCGGTGATGCTGCCGGTTCCGGCGATCAGCCCCGCGTAGACCACGCCCACTGCCATGCCCTCCGGGATGTTGTGCAGCGTCACGGCCAGCACCATCATGGTGGATCGGGCCAGGCGCGTCCTGGGCCCTTCGGCCTTGTCCGCGAACATATGCAGATGGGGAATAATACGATCCAGCGCCAGCAGGAACAGAATGCCCAGCCAGAAGCCGATCACCGCCGGGAGGAATGCCCATGTGCCCATCCCTTCGGACTGTGACATGGCGGGAATGAGCAGGCTCCAGATGGACGCGGCGGTCATCACCCCGCTGGCAAAGCCGGTCAGCGCCTTTTGAATACTCTGTTTCAGCTCCCGCCGCATGAAGAACACGCAGGCGGAACCGGCTGCCGTGCCCGCAAAGGGAATCAGCAGACCAAGCACCGTTTCAGCAGAAATGCCGTTCATTGCTCACCCTTCTTTCTCTTTTGTTTCCCACCGGCAGCAAAGCAATCGTCTCCGCCGATAAAAAGGCGGCACGGTACAGCCCGCACCGTGCCGTCCTTCCCTGTTTATTCGGCGTTCTTTGCTTACATTCCTTCCAGGTTTTCTTCGCAGAACAGGGTAATCACGTTCCGAATCATTTCTTCGTCAGCGTCCACCGGGAAGCCCGCCGCCAGCCAATAGGCATAGGGGCCCTCGCTGTATGCCGCCAGGGCGTCCGCGTCGCTGCCGTAGCGGAATTCCAGATGGTAGGTGGTTTCGGGGGTGTCGGGCATCATATAGAAGTACCGGAATTCGCCCGCGTCCGCGTCCGCCGTTTCGTAAAGGTAGCCTTCCATCATCCCGGCCAGGGACAGCTTGCCCGCGTAGGCGTAGGCATGGCTGAACACCGGATTGCCGTTTTCGTCCGTGCCGCTGATCGTGCTGCCGTCAAAGGTAATCTGCGTTACGCCGTTGATGAACAGGCAGTCGAACTGCGCGCCGTTGGAGCCGTCGCCGAAAGCGTCAATGGCTTCCTGGCCGTAGATCGTGCCGCTGCAGGCGGCTTTCAGCATTTCCGCCGCGGCAGGACCCATTTCTTCGCCCAGCGCAGCCACGCAGGGATCAAGCCAAAGCTGATCGTAAGCCGGGGCGGTGATCACCGGGAACAGGGCTTCATAGGTGCCCTTGACCGCTTCCAGCAGGGCGGCGGCCTCCGCCGCGTCGTCTTCCTTGACGTAGGAGAAGGAAAGCTCGGGATAACCGAACGCGGCCACGGTCACGGTGTAGCTGACGCCCGCCTCAAACAGGGGGTTTTCGCTGCCGTTGCGGGCTTTTACCACACCGTCGGCATTCAGCGCGCCGTTTTCATCCAGGGCGAGGCCTGCTCGGTGGCCTTCTCCGCGCCGTCCGCCAGGATCAGCACATGTTCAATGTTTTGCAGATAGTCGGCCATGGAGCCGGAAGCAAGTACAACGCGCTGGCCGTCAAAGGAAATATCCTCCGCGGTCAGGCCGCTGTCGATGATGAAATAAGGAGCCTGCGCCGCGCCGGGGCCGCCCTCGAAGGAGGGAGAACGGTATTTGCCGTTTCCGTCCACCACGTTCACATAGTAGTAACCGGCTTTCAGGCTGGCCGCGTCCCGGAAGGTGATCGTCACCTTGCCGTCCGCGATGTCCACGGCATAGCTTTCGGCGGGCACGACGTTTTCATTGCGCACGCCCCAGCGGATATCCAGCACCTGCACATCAAAATCTTCGGGCAGGGCGTTTTTCAGCGTGACCACATTCCCATCAATGGATTCCACCGGCAGCGCGGAGCCCTCCACGTCCAGGAA
>CACWWM010000022.1 GCA_902764565.1 uncultured Eubacteriales bacterium | reverse complement strand
GCCGGTTCGCGGCAGTCCTGCCGGAATTGATTCTGTTTTGAGGAAAGCGCTCGCTGGTCAAATCCTACGCTCCTGGGTCAATGGTGCCGAATCTATCTCACCGGACCGCCCACAGCGGCCCGCAGTACGCTTTATTCGCCATCATTATATCACACATCCCCAACCCTGATAAGGCACATTGTTCATCGTCTGTGTAAAAATACTAAAAACTTTTCGAGGCCGTATAAAGGCGCGTAAAAACGGGCAAAAGCGGCCCCGCGGCGCGTTGACAAAAGGGGAAAAGTGGTGTATGCTCGTGCTGTGCCCCCGCGCGGGCGGCGGGCAAAGAAGCAATCAGGAGGACCAGCTATGCGCATCGCGATTCCCTTTTACATGGGCGAGATTTTCCAGCACTTCGGGCACACCCCCCAGTTCAAGGTGTACGAGATCGAAAACCGCCAGATCCTGATGGAGATGGTCGTGGAGGTGGAGACCCAGGGCCACGCCGCGGTGGCGGAGCTGCTGCGGTCGATGGACGTGAAGGTGGTGGTCTGCGGCAACATCGGCGAACGGGCGATGCTGGCGCTGCGCGACGCGGGCATACTCTTCTACGGCGGCGTCACCGGCGACGCGGACGCGGCCATCACCGCGCTGGTGAACGGCGGGCTGAAGTACGACCCCGACATCAAGTGCCCCGAGCACGGCGGGGAGGGCGGCTGCGCCGACTGCGGGGGCGATTGCGGCGACTGCGGGGGCGACTGCGGCAGCTGCGGCGGCTGCGGGCTGTAAGCACGACCATATAGACAGGCCGGGACGGCATTGCGCCGTCCCGGCCTGTCTGTTTGCATCGATTTTTCTATTTCTTCGCTTCCTTGGCCCAGGAATCCTTCAGCGGCACAGTGCGGTTGAACACCGGCAGCGCCTCGGTGGAATCCTTGTCCTTGCAGAAGTAGCCCATGCGCAGGAACTGGAACACGTCGCCCACCTTGGCGGAAACCAGGGTATGTTCGCAGTAGCCGTTCACGATCTGCAAAGAATCGGGGTTCACGAAGGCCGTTACGTCCTTCTTGTCCTCGGCGGCGGCGGTGTCCCATTCCTCGGTCATGAGCTGATCGTACAGCCGGGCTTCAAAGGCGGAGCAGTCGTTGGCGTCCACCCAATGAATGGTGCCCTTGACCTTGCGGTTGGCCCCTTCGCTGCCGGACCGGGAAGACAGGTCGATGGAACATTCGATCCGGTCGATCTCCCCCGCCTCGTTCTTCACCACGTTTTCGCACTTGATGATATACGCGCCCTTCAGGCGCACTTCGCCATCGGGCTTCAGGCGGAAGAACTTCTTGGGCGGCTCTTCTTCAAAGTCTTCCCGTTCGATCCAGATTTCCTTGCTGATGGTCACTTCCCGCTCGCCCAGTTCGGGATGATCGGGATGGTTTTCCATGGTCAGGGTATCCGTCCAGCCGTCGGGCACGTTGGTGAACACCACCTTGACGGGGTTCAGCACGGCCATGACCCGGGGCGCGGAATCACCCAGGGCGTCCCGCACGCAGGCGTCCAGCATCTGCACGTCCACGGTGGAATCGGCCTTGGCAAGGCCCACCTGCTCCACAAAATTGCGGATGGCGCTGCCGGGATAGCCCCTGCGGCGCATGGCGGTCAGGGTGGGCATGCGGGGATCGTCCCAGCCGGAAACGAAGCCTTCCTCCACCAGGCGGCGCAGATGGCGCTTGCTCATGACCGTGCGGGTGATGTTCAGCCGGGCGAATTCGATCTGCCGGGGGCCGTTTCCACGAACCAATCGTACAGAGGCCGGTGATCCTCAAATTCCAAAGAGCACAGAGAGTAGGTAATGCCCTCGAACGCGTCGGACAGAGGATGGGCAAAATCGTACATGGGATAGATGCACCAGGTATTCCCCGTGCGCCAATGCTCCTTATACAGGATGCGGTACATGGCGGGGTCGCGCATGTTCATGTTGGGGCTGGCCATATCGATCTTGGCCCGCAGGATATACCGGCCCTCCGGGAATTCCCCGGCCTTCATGCGCCGGAACAGATCCAGGCTTTCTTCCGCCGGGCGATCCCGCCAGGGGGAATTTTTGCCCGGCGTGGTCAGGGTGCCGCGATATTCGCGCATTTCATCGGCGGAAAGCTCGTCCACGTAGGCCAGGCCGCGCTTGATGAAATCCTCGGCGATATCGTACAGCCGCTGATAATAATCGCTGGCATAGAACAGGCCGCCCGTCCAATGGAAGCCCAGCCATTCGATATCCCGCTTGATGGCTTCGGCGTATTCGTTGTCTTCCTTGGCGGGGTTGGTGTCGTCAAAGCGCAGATTGCAAAGGCCGCCGTACTTTTCGGCGGTGCCGAAATCCGTCACCAGCGCCTTGCAGTGGCCGATGTGGGGATAGCCGTTGGGTTCAGGCGGAAAACGGGTGTGCACCTGCTGAGCACGCCCTTCCCTTAAATCCTGATCGATGGCGTCCCAAATAAAATTGGTGCGTGCATTCTCGTTCTCCATACGCTCAACCTCCTAAAAAATCATACTTCAATTGCGCGTCCTTATACGACGCTTGCAACATTATATCCAATTAACAAAAAAAAGGCAAGAGAAAACGGGCATAATAGCAAACTATTTCAAGAACGCTGGGCGCTCCGCGCGCCCAGACCCGCGGCAGGGGATGATCCCCTGCACCCCACCCGGCGATCAACAAACGAAATAATCAAGCAATATGCGCCTGTCGCAGGGAGTTACGAAAGATAGGGGCTTCTGGCCCAATGAAAGCCAAGAAAATTCCCAGGGAAAGCTCGCTTTCCCATGGGAATTATTCTTCGGCTTTCTCCGGATGCCTTGCATCCGGTCAGGCGGCTTTCAGCCGCCGGGCCAGAAGCATTACAGCAACAAACATGGCCGCATTTTCAAGCCCTGACATCCGCCAGTGGCGGATATCATGTCAGGGCTGAGATCAGGCGAAAAGGAGCAATCTCCCCTTGAAGGGGAGTTGCGACTATTGAGCCTGCGGATATTCAATCCCCTGGTGGAGGTTTGGAGGCGAAGCCTCCATGAAACTCCTTCCTTATTTCTTCCCCGATTTCAGGATGTTCTTGTTTTCGTACATGTTATGATCGGCGCGTTCATACACGGCGGCGACGCAGGCGTCGTTATCGAACTTCGCCATACCGCAGGCGACCACGATGCCGCCGCTGCGAACGGCTTCTTCATTATGCCCGTTCACTTTTTCAATCAGTTCTTCCATGCAGGTGTAATCGCTTCCCTGGGAAATGACCGCAAACTCATCGCCGCCCACGCGGAAGACGGGGCTGCGCTTAAAGATATCGCAGATCAGCTTGCAGGCGTCGCGCAGGTACTGGTCGCCTGCCTGGTGGCCTTCGGTATCGTTGACCCGTTTCAGGTCGTTCACGTCCAGCACCACTACGGCAAATTCCGGCTGGGCCTTTTCTATGATCTGATAGTTGATGCTTTCCTCCGCTTCCAGGAAGGCGTGCTTATTCTTGACCCCCGTCAGCGCGTCGATATTCGCCATTCTCTTGGCCTGGGCCAGACGGCGGGCGTATTCCTCCTCCTGCCGGACGGAGGAATCGATATCGTTGATACCCACGATCATGCGGGCCCCTTCCTTTTCCTCCACCATAGCGGCCTTGATCTGCACATGGCTCCGCCTATCGCCAAGCTTCAGGCGATAGCTGAGTGAGAAAATGCCGTTGCGCTCAATGGCCGCAAGCACGTTCTCCCGGGTGAACAGGGAACGGAACCGGCCTAAATCTTCCTGGCAGACGAACTGGACGCTCAGATCCCGCATGACGCTGAAAAAGTCCTCGCCCTCCTGGGGAAGCCCAAGGCCGTCGTAGACCGTGGCAGCGCTGTACTGGCGATAGCGGCCGGTTTCCGGCACCACGATAAAAGCGCACATCATATCGCCTGTCAGGGCGTTCAAACGGGCGTAAGCGATACGCTCCTCCGCCATGCGCTCCGCCGCGCGCTGCTGCTTCACCTGTTCGTCCACGTCGGACACGCCGACCACGATAAAGCGATGATCGTCCTCCATGTGGGAAATCTTCATGGTCACATAGGCAGGCTTGCCGTTCGTCATGCGGCGGTAGGTCATGATGATGGTTTTGTTCCGCTCCAGGGCGTCCAGCAGCGCATCCCGGCTCATGCCCCGCAAAAAGGCCTCCCGGTCATCGGCAAAAACGTGTTTCTCGATATTTACCTTGCACTGATCGAAGAAGCGGCCACCCCGCGAACGCTCCTTCAGCATGCTGTTTTCGCTGTCCGTGGCGTATTCGATGTATTCTTCGGTTTCCAGATTCACATAGAACAGGTCGGTATAGCCACGGGCCAGGGTCTGGGCGATGCGGGTATAAACCAGGCCGGCGTTTCGTGCCTTTTCATAGGCTTCCTTGGTGGAAACGTTCTCCCGCTGCATGCGCACCTTGTCGGTAATATCCTCGCACATGCCCAGCAGACATAGCCGCCCGGTATCGTCGATATACTTCAGCTTGGTGGTCTGGAACTGCCGCTGATTGCCTGCCGCGTCCGGCACGTCCTCAAAGAACACGTAAGGATGATCCATGGAAAGGGCCATGCGGTCGTCCTCCGTAAAGTGCCGGGCCGTTTCGGCGTCGAAAATTTCCGCATCGGTCAGGCCCGTCACGCCCTCGGGGTCTTTTTTATGGCAGTATTCCGCAAAAGCCTGGTTGCAGGCCAGGTAGGCCCCTGTTTCCGCGTCCTTGGAAAAGCTCATGGCGGGCATGTTGTTGAGCAGCGCGGTAATGGATGCTTTCAGCTCGGCGATCTTCCGCGCCGCCGCCGCCGCTTCCTCGGCAGCGGTCAGCCGTTCACCCATTTCCCGGGTATCCTTGTAATTGTTCAGCATGATGGTCGTGGAAATGATGAACAGGCCAAGGGATACGACGGTATACAGCGTGTTTGTTTTCGTTATCTGATCCGCCTGCTCCTGCAGGTAGGCCGCGCGTTCCGCAACAGCCTCTTCCTCCGTATCGTGCTCGGGGTGGCTTTGATGATATTCATAAATGCGCCGAACAGCCGTGTCGGCGGCGTTCTCCGTGGCTCTGGACACCCACATCATGGAGGCGAACAGCATGAGCACCAGCAGGATCACCCACACGATCACGCGCTGCCCGTAGTTCCGGTGCTGATCCCGCCGGACGAGCGCCCTGAAGTAAATCAGGCCCAGCACCGCCCATACGATGAACAGCACATAGGATTCCGTTTCCATGGCGTCGAAGGGCAAAAGACCCGGAATCAGAAGCAGCAGCATAAAGGCGATCATCAGAATCATGCCTGCAGCGCCGGTAATCTGCTCCCGATGGACGCGGTTATCCCTGGCGTGCTTAAATACCGCGTGGGAGATCATGCCGTAGATCAGCGTAGCGCCTAAGGTGGTCACGTCCACGATCCAGCCGATGGCTGTGCGCCCTAAGAAGGGAATCATCACGGAAACCGCCGCGATGGAGAAAATGGCGTTCCGCGGGATGCCGCGATCGTTGAGCCTGGCAAGGGGCTTGGGCGCTTCGCCCTCCCGGCCCGCCGCGTACAAAAGGCGGCTGAGGGCCAGCATGTTGCCGATCAGGCTGGTCAGGATCACGCCGAACAGGGCCAGCATCAGCACGGTCACGCCCGCCTGGCCCAAATAATGCTCTGCGGCATAGAACGCGGGAACGGCCTTGACACCGTCCAGGTTGCCCATGTCCTGAATATAGGCAAGCCAGCTTTCATATTCCGGCGGATAAGCGGAAACGGAAAGCAGGGAAACGAACAGATACAGCAGGGTGGTCACAGCCAGGGACCAAATCAGAATCCCGCGCACACGCTTGATGGGGAAATCGTATTCTTCGGAAAAATGGGATACGTTTTCAAACCCGATGAAGGCCCAGGGCGAAATGGCCGCGATGCGCACGATCTGGGCAAAGGCGCTGGACCCTTCGTTATACAGCGGGGAATAGCTGAACGCGCTGTCGTGCCGGAAAAGGGCGATCACGGCGCAGAGGGTAAAGCCTAACGTAAACACACCCGCCGCAATGACCATAATGCGGTTGGCCAGGCGGGACGAGCGGGAGCAAAGCAGGGCGATCAGCACCAACGCGCAGATGGAAAGCAGCGCTTCCCCCAGCCACACTTCATAGCAGAAAATCTGATAATGAAAGCCGAAGTGGAAGGCGCTGCCCAGGAAGAACCGGGCGAACAGCGGCAGGGACGTGATGTTGGCCCACAGCACCGCCAG
Source organism: uncultured Eubacteriales bacterium (assembly GCA_902764565.1). Taxonomy (GTDB): domain Bacteria; phylum Bacillota; class Clostridia; order Christensenellales; family Aristaeellaceae; genus RUG563. Next base: position 8,373 of record CACWWM010000022.1, on the reverse strand, counting down.
GTACGTGAGCAGCACGAACCAGGCCGCCAGGAACCCGAAGTCCTTTCCCCCGGTATGCTTTTCAAAGCTATAAATGCCGCCCGCGTCCGGCTTGACGCGGATCATGTACTGCAAATTCCAGGTGATCACGAAAATCACCGCCATGCCGATGAGCAGGCCGAAGGCCGTGCCCAGCACGCCGGATTTTTGCAGATAGGTGCTGCAGGTCACGATAAAGGAGCCCCATCCGATGCTGGTGCCGATGGAGAAGGCCCATATGCCCAGCGGCGTAAAGCCGGGGCGAAGTCCGTTTTGCTCTTTTGGATTTGGGCTCATGGCTTCTACCTCCCCCAAATAATTTGGACGTTCCGCAGAGGGATGCATTTGTGTTCTTTATTCTTCTCTTTTGATCTGCCCGTTCCGAATGAACGCCGCTTCAAAATCCGCCGCATGGAGCGGGCGGGAGAAGTAATAGCCCTGCACCAGCGCGCAGCCCAGTTTTTTCAGCAGCATCATTTGCGTTTCGGTTTCCACGCCTTCGGCAATGACGGGGATTTTCAGGTTATTGGCGATGCCGATGATCAGCGACACAAGCTGCACGTCCTTTTCGTCGTGCTCGATGTTCTGAATAAAGGCTCTGTCCATTTTCAGCACGTCGATGGGCATGGCGGACAGCATGTTCAGGGAGGAATAGCCGGTGCCGAAATCGTCCATTTCCACCACGTAGCCTTTTTTGCGCAGGCTTTCCACCACCTGGATCACCTGCCCCGCGTTTTCGGTGTAGGCGGATTCGGTCACTTCCAGCTTGAGATCGCTGTGCTTCAGGCCGTTCATCGCCAGGATCTTGTCCAGCGTCTGTTCCAGCGCCGGGTCGAACACGTCCACCCGGGACAGGTTCACGGAAACGGGGATCGTTACGCCGTACTGCTCCCGCCAGCGCATGACCTGACGGGCCGCCTCGCCCCAAACGAGCTTATCCACTTCGCTGATTTTTCCGTTCCGTTCAAACAGCGGAATGAATTCCTCCGGGGAGATCATGCCCAATTCGGGGTGACGCCACCGCACCAGCGCTTCCGCGCTGACCAGCTTGGGCGGATTGCACTGGATATCGTATTTAGGCTGATAATACACCTCGAATTCGTATCCGTTCAGCGCCCGTTTCAGATCGTTCAGCAGCCGCTGGTCGTGCATTTCGCGCTGGCGGATCTTTTCGTCGAACACGATCAGGTGCTCTTTATAGTGGCCCCTTGCCATGCTGCAAGCCGTTCGGGCCATATCGAACTGCTGAATGGGGTCTGTTCTCCCGGGCCACGGCATCACGCCCATGCGAAGCTGAATGTTGGCGTTGGGCGCCAGCGCATCCAGCTTATGCTGGAGGCGGTCAAACAGGGGGGCATAATCCTGACGATGACGGCAGTAAATATCGAACCGATCCGCCTCGAACCTGCCCGCGATACCGCCCGTTTCTTTCGCGACGGCGTGGATTTCGTCGCCCAGCGTGCGCAGCACCCGATCGCCGAAATCCCGGCCGTTCAGGGCGTTGATGGAATGGAACTGCTCGATGTTCAGCACGATGGCGTCCATGGGCATATCGGGCTTTTCCTGGTGCATGCGGTTGGCGTATTGGAAGAAAAAGCTTCGGTTGTACAGGCCGGTCATTTCATCGATTTCGGTGGCGGAAATCAGCTTATTGGCCTTGCGCACCGCCCGCATATTCTGAATAAGCAAAAACAGGATCACCAGCAGCACCACGGCCACCGCGGCCAGCACCGCCCAAAGATTGTCCACGATCATGTCCTCAACGGAAACCTTGGAATCCTCGGCGATATAGTAGGTCAGCGCCGCGTTGATGGTGGAATCGGGCACCAGGCTCAAGGTCTTTGCCAGAATGGAAAACAGCTCCGTCTCCCCCTTGCGGACGGCGAAGCAGTAATCCATTTCCTCGCCCGTGGTCAGGGCGGTAAGGTGAGCGCGCGCGCATTGCTTGGCGATGTTGTTGTAGCGGAAATTGCTCACCAGCACACAGTCCGCCAAACCGCTGGCAACGGCCTTCAAGCATGCATCGGTGTCGGCGAAATACACCTTCCGCCAATTGGGAAAATGATCCACCAGGAAAGCGTCGTAGTTGGGATTCCCCTGGTTGACGGCCACGATCACATGCTCCCTTTTCCGGAAGATCGTCTGATCCGTCTCGCGAACCACGGCGTAAACCTCCGATTGGATCAGCGCCGGGGATACGGCTGCGCCCAGCTTTTCGCCGTCGTACCCGCCCAGGTTCGCCGGGAACACGCAGTCCACTTCTCCCCTGTTCAGCGCTTCCAGCGCGGCGGAGGCGGTGGGATAGCCCACGGTTTCAAAATCCAGATGGGCGTTGGCGATGCAGTCCGAAGCGTACTGCAGATAATCCTTGATCGCGCCGGTCAGCTCGCCCGTTTCTTTGTCGATGGCGCAGAAAGCCAGATAGTTATCCTGATAGCCCAGCCGGACGGCGCCGTGCTGGGAAAGCCAGTTGACTTCGTTTGTGGAAAGGAACGCGTTCGCCCCGGCACGCTTGATGAACTTTTCATACATTTGCTGGTTATAGTACCGGTTTTCGTCCTGGATCCGGCTCATGCCGGCGTTCAGCTCGTTCAGCAGATCGGGCCGGCTTTTGCTGACGGCAAAATAGAAATCGGAAGCGCCCACCTTGCACACCGGCACCGCGCGTTCCGGATTGGTAAAGGAATCCACGGTCACGTAGGCGTCCAACGCGCCCTCTTCCATCATGCGCAGGGATTCGTCCTCAGAGCAGTCTACCTCCACCAGCTCCGCCTGGACGCCGTTTTCCTTCGCCCATTCCACAAACAGCTTCAGCTGAAGACTGCTTTTGTTCACGCCCACCTTTTTCCCGTTCAGGGTGGCGGGCATGCCCGGGGTGATTTCCGTATTGCCGGGCGCGGTAAAAATGTAATATTCCTCTGTACCCATGGGCAGATTGGGGAAAAGCATATACGCTTCCCGCTCCGGGGTATAGGAAACGTCGCTCATCAGGTCGATATCGCCGTTCATGAGCTTCTGCATCAGCTCCGGCCAGCTTCCGGTCACATACTCATAATTCCACCCGGTATAGGCGGACAGCTTCAATTGATATTCGTAGGCGTAACCGGAACGGCGGCCGTTCCGATCCGTGGAATTGTAGGATGATTCATACCAGCCGACGCGAACCGTTTTCCCCTTTTCCGCCGATCCGGCGGCGGTGAAACTGCATATCGCAATCAGCGCGAACAAAGCGCACAGCAATCGCGTTGACATTTTTTTCATATTTTCAACACTCCAGACAGCGCAGGATGATTCCAAAGCAGGGATGCCTGGAAAGCATATCCTGTTATCGTAAAACTCGTCGATTTCATTATAGCGAAAAAAAACGCATCATTCAAGGCTTTTTTGTAATTTTTTCGCAAGAAATTGCTGGACAAAACTGGAGACCGGCAAAATTTTGCAATCAAAAAATTCTTTTTTGCCTATTGACATAGTAGGTTTATTGTGATATGATGCAGTCAATTCAAGCGAAAGGAGGCGCGAGGGATGTCCGAAACCAAAGTTCGTTTTCATCAGAGCATCATGTGCTGTCGAATGCTTTTCTCCCGGGCATGTTCCGTGGCAGGGGCGTTCGGCTGTTTCTCCGCGCGCCTTCGGATAAGGGAAAACGATTGATTTTTCTCCTTCTTCCAACTGTCATTTGCCCGGGAGCTTTCAGGAAAAGCGCCCGGTTTTTTATTGCCGGGAACAGTGCAGACAGCCATGCGGCAAATAACAAAAACAAAGAAAAAGGAGATTGCGATCATGAGCAACTACAAATTTGAAACCCTGCAGCTTCACGTTGGCCAGGAGCAGGCCGACCCCGCCACCGACGCCCGTGCAGTGCCCATTTACCAGACCACTTCCTATGTGTTCCACAACAGCAAGCATGCCGCCGACCGCTTCGGCCTGGCGGACGCGGGCAACATTTACGGACGCCTCACCAATTCCACCCAGGATGTGCTGGAAAAGCGCCTGGCGGCCTTAGAGGGCGGCAGCGCGGCCCTGGCCCTGGCCTCCGGCGCGGCGGCCATCACCTACACCATTGAAGCCCTGGCGGCCAACGGCGGCCATATCGTGGCCCAGAAGACCATTTACGGCGGCAGCTTCAACCTGCTTTCGCACACCCTGCCCCAGTACGGCATTTCCACCACCTTTGTGGACGCCCACAATCTCAAGGAAGTGGAAAGCGCCATTCAGGAGAACACCCGGGCCATTTACCTGGAAACCCTGGGCAACCCCAACAGCGACATCCCGGATATCGACGCCATCGCGGCCATCGCCCACAGGCACGGCCTGCCCCTGGTGATCGACAACACCTTCGGCACCCCCTACCTGATCCGACCCATCGAGCACGGCGCGGACATCGTGGTGCATTCCGCCACCAAGTTCATCGGCGGCCACGGCACCACCCTGGGCGGCATCATCGTGGAAAGCGGGAAGTTCAACTGGAAAGCCAGCGGAAAATATCCCAACATCGCCGCGCCCAACCCCAGCTACCACGGCGTTTCCTTCTATGACGCGGTGGGCCCGGCGGCCTTTGTCACCTACATCCGGGCGATCCTGCTCAGGGACACCGGCGCGTCCATCTCCCCCTTCAACGCCTTCCTGCTCTTGCAGGGCGTGGAAACCCTGTCCCTGCGGCTGGATCGGCACGCAGAAAACACGAAAAAGGTGGTGGAATACCTGAAAAACCATCCCCTGGTGGAAAAGGTCAACCATCCCTCCCTGCCCGATCATCCCGACCACGCCCTGTATCAGCGGTATTTCCCCAAGGGCGGCGCGTCCATCTTCACCTTTGAAATCAAGGGCGGCCAGAAGGAAGCCTGGGCCTTTATCGACAATCTGAAAATCTTCTCCCTGCTGGCCAACGTGGCGGACGTGAAGAGCCTGGTGATCCATCCCGCCTCCACCACCCATTCCCAGCTGAGCACGGAAGAGCTGCTGGATCAGGGCATACGCCCCAACACCATCCGCCTGTCCATCGGCACCGAGCATATCGACGATATCATCGCCGATCTGGAAAACGGCTTCGCGGCCATTCAATAAACCGGCGTGATCAAAGCAGGCGGCGCGGTGAAGTGTTCTGAAATTGTATTTACGCTTTCCGTGCCGCCCGGCGTTCTTGACATCCGCCTGACCGGTGTTTATAATGATCCCAGCATTTGCAAGAAAGGCGGTGGGTACGGCGTGAAGCGGAATTCCGTTCAGCAGTCCTGTACTCCGCGTGCCGCTGTGTGCGGCATGTCTTCTTTCTTTGCTTTCAACAGCGCGGCGCGATTTACCGACAGCCTGCGCTTTTTCTTTTATTATGCTTCCCGCCCTCGTCTGTGAGAGATACGCTTGTGTTCATCAAGGCGGCTCTTTCAGATGAAAGACGCCGCCTTTTTGATAGAAATTTTTTAGGAGGAAAACTGTTATGAAGAAAGTCATCGCTCTCCTGCTTGCCGCTTTGCTTTGCTTCGGCACGTGCGCCGTGGCGGAAGAAACCTATCGCGTGGGCATTTGCCAGCTGGTGCAGCATGTGGCGCTGGACGCGGCCACCCAGGGCTTCCAGGACGCTTTGAAGGATAAGCTGGGCGACGCCGTCACCTTCGACGTGCAGAACGCTTCCGGCGATTCCAACACCTGCTCCACCATCGTGAACACCTTTGTTTCCAACAGCGTGGATCTGATTATGGCCAACGCCACCCCCGCCCTGCAGGCTGCCGTGGCCGCCACCGGCGATATCCCGATCCTGGGCACCAGCGTGACCGACTACGCCACCGCCCTGGATATCGACGACTGGAACGGCGCGACGGGCTTCAACGTGTCCGGCACCTCCGATCTGGCTCCCCTGGATCAGCAGGCCGCCATGCTGCACGAGCTGTTCCCCGACGCCAAGAAGGTGGGCCTGCTCTACTGCTCCGCCGAGCCCAACTCCAAGTACCAGGTGGACGTGATCGCCGCTTATCTGACCGAACTGGGCTATACCTGCGTTGAATACACCTTCGCCGATTCCAACGACGTGGCTTCCGTGGCCCAGAACGCCTGCGACGGCTGCGACGTGATCTACATTCCCACCGACAACACCGCCGCTTCCTGCACCGAGGCCATCCGCAACGTGGTGGAGCCCGCGAAAAAGCCCGTGATCGCCGGTGAAGAAGGCATCTGCGCCAGCTGCGGCGTGGCCACCCTGTCCATCAGCTATTACGACCTGGGCTACGCCACCGGCGAAATGGCCTACGAAGTGCTGGTGAACAAAGCGGACCCGGCCGCCATGGCCGTGCGTTTCGCGCCCAACGTGACCAAGGAATACAACGCCGAGCTGTGCCAGCTTCTGGGCGTTGAAATCCCCGAAGGCTACGCGGCCATTTAATCAAAACGGTATCGATCCGGCAAGGGGCGCGGTCAACGCCCCTTCCGGTTTTGTTTGGAGGCTTCCTGTATGAACCTGACCGCTCTTTTCAACGCAATGCCCGGCGCCATCGCCCAGGGGCTGATTTGGGGCATCATGGCCATCGGCGTGTATATCACCTATAAGGTGCTGGATCTGGCCGACCTGACGGTGGACGGCAGCATGGCAACCGGCGGCGCTGTGTGCGTCATGCTGATGCTGAACGGCGTGAACGTATGGATCGCTCTGCTCTGCGCCATCGCGGCCGGTATGCTGGCGGGCCTGCTGACCGGCGTATTCCACACCGCCATGGGGATACCGCCCATCCTGGCCGGTATCCTGACCCAGCTTTCCCTGTATTCCATCAACCTTGCGATCATGGAATTCAAAGCCAACCAGGGCATCAACGTGACCAAGTACAGCCTGATCGTGAGCCAGCGGAACGTGCGGCTGCCTGATCTGAGCAACCCCATTTTCATCGCGCTCATTTTCCTGGCGGCGGTCATCGGCATCCTGTACTGGTTCTTCGGCACAGAGCTGGGCAGCTCCCTGCGGGCCACCGGCGCCAACGAAGCCATGTCCCGGGCGCAGGGCATCAACACGAAAATGGCGAAAATCCTGGGTCTCATGATCTCCAACGGCATCGTGGCCCTCTCCTCCGCCATGCTGGCCCATTATCAGGGGTTTGTGGACGTGAACATGGGGCGCGGCGCTATCGTGATCGGCCTGGCCGCGGTCATCATCAGCGAAGTGGTATTCGGCAGGCTGTTCACCAATTTTGCCCTGAAGCTGGTCGGGGTGGCCCTGGGCGCGGTGATTTATTACATCGTCATCCAAATCGTGCTGTGGCTGGGGCTGAACACCAATTTGCTCAAGCTGCTCTCCGCGCTGATCGTGGCCGTTTTCCTGGGCATCCCCTACTGGAAGGCCGCCGTCGCCGCAAGGAACGCCGGAAACGCCGGAAAGCGAGGGCAGGAACATGCTTGATATCAAGAACGTCAGGAAAACCTTCAATACAAAATCCATCGATGAAAAAATCGCCCTGAACGGGCTGAATCTGCACATCGACGACGGCGATTTCGTTACCGTCATCGGCGGCAACGGCGCGGGAAAATCCACCATGCTCAACGCCATCGCGGGCGTATGGCCGGTAGACTGCGGCAGCATCGTGATCGACGGAAACGACGTGACCCACCTGCCCGAATACCGCAGGGCCGCTTTCCTGGGCCGCGTTTTTCAGGACCCCCACATCGGCACGGCGGCCACCATGCAGATCGAGGAAAACCTGGCCCTGGCCGCCCGCCGGGGCGAAAAACGCACCCTGAAAGCGGGCATCACCCGGGAAGAAAGAAACGCCTACCGGGAAAAGCTGGCGACCCTGGGGCTGGGCCTTGAAGACCGGATGACCGCCAAGGTGGGCCTTTTGTCCGGCGGTCAGCGGCAGGCGCTGACCCTGCTCATGGCGACGCTCAAAAAGCCCAAGCTCCTGCTGCTGGACGAGCATACCGCCGCCCTCGACCCCCGCACCGCCGCCAAGGTGCTGGAAATCACAGAAAAAATCGTGACGGAAAATAAGCTGATGACCCTGATGGTCACCCATAACATGCGCGACGCCATCCGCTACGGCAACCGCCTGATTATGATGAACGCGGGGAAAATCATCCTGGATATTGCCGGGGAAGAAAAAAAGCGCCTGACCATCGAAATGCTCCTGGACGCTTTCGCCAAAACCAGCGGCGAGGAATTCGCCAACGACCGGATTCTGCTTTCCTGATTTTTCCATAAAAAACGGCGTGACTGTTCACGCCGTTTCAGGGTGTCGACAAAGTCGACACCCTGCCATCGAAAGCCAGCTAAAGCAAGCTTTCGATGGTTTCATCAGTTTTTTGTAAAATGGCGTTTTCGGGCAAAATTGCCCGGAAACGCTCATTTTACGGCCAAAAACTGATATAAGAAGCGGT
>CACWWM010000021.1 GCA_902764565.1 uncultured Eubacteriales bacterium | reverse complement strand
AAGCCCGGTACGGCGCGTACTGTGAGGCTATCGCCCGGCGCATTTTGGGCGACCGGCAGGACGCGGAGGAGTGCGTGAACGCCGCCTGGCTGGCTGCCTGGAACAGCATTCCGCCCCAGGAACCCCGGAATTTGAAGGGCTATCTGGCAAAACTGGTACGCCGGATCAGCCTGGACGTCTGCCGGAAACGGGATGCCTTGAAGCGCGGCGGCGGGGAAAGGGCGGCGGCGCTGGAAGAACTGGGGGATTGCCTGCCCGGCGGGGAAACGGTGGAAGCCCGCATGGAAAACCGGATGCTGACCGAAAGCATCCAGGCGTTTCTGAACCTTTTGCCGGAAACGGAAAGGCGCGTTTTTCTGCTTCGGTACTGGCATTTGTACGGCATCGGGGAAATCGCGGAAAAAACGGGCTTTTCTCAAAGCAAGGTGGCGTCCATGCTGTTCCGCACGCGGATCAAGCTGAAAAACCGCATGATGAAGGAGGGGTTGCTGTGACCCGGGAAGATTTGCTTTCAGCCATTGGAGAAATCGATGAAACCATGGCCATGGAAGCCGATAGAGAAAGGAAAGTTTACCGAATGAGGAATAAACGTCTGCTGGCGGTCGCTGCGGCGGTGCTGCTGTTCACCTGTACAGCCGGGGCGCTGGCCGCCGTTAACGAGGATATCAACGCGCTTTTGTACCGGGTTTGGCCCTGGGCGTCCCAAGCCCTGAAGCCGGTGAACCTGGTATGTGAGGATCAGGGCATCCGCATGGAGGTGGCGTCCGCTTCCCTTCAGGGGCAGGAGGCTTTCGTGACCCTGACCATGCGGGACATGACCGGCAGCCGTTTGGACGGCACCGTAGATCTGTTCGACAGCGAAATGCTGCGGCTGCCCTGCGACGGCTCAGGCACCTGCACCCTGCTGGATTACGACGCCGAAACCGGCACGGCTTCCTTCGCCGTATACATGCGGTTCAGCGAACCGCCCGCGGAAACGGACAAGGTGACGTTCAGCGTCAGCCGCATTCTGACGGGCAAACGGGAAATCACCGTGGATCTGACCCCGCTGCTGGGGGACATCCGGGAAGCGGAAACCGTGCCCGTTCCCGACACCTTCCGGGGCGGATCGATGGACGCCGCCGGCGTGCAGGTGCTGAACCCGGAAAACAGTCTGGAAATCCCGGTTACGGAGGGCGTCACCTTCGCAGGCGCTGGCCTGAGCGACGGCGCGCTGCATGTGCAGCTCCGGTACGACGACATTTTCCATACGGACAATCACGGCTTCCTGACCCTGACCGATCCGGCGGGGAAGGATTACGGCCAAGGCGAACTGCCCAACGGCATTTCCTCCGTGAGCTGGTTCGGCAGGGAAACGAACGGCGTCGATTACAGCGACAGCTGGCAGGAATACATTTTCGCGGATTATCCGGCGGATTTGAAATCCCTTGTGTTGACGGGCGAATTCATTACAGCCGATCCCTTTATCGCGGGCGATTGGCAGGTTTCATTCCCGCTGAAAAGTATAACTGAATAAAGCCAAAGGCCATAGCGGGCAAGCCCGCCATGGCCTTTGGTTTTATAAACTTATGGGAGTGAATCAGTCGATGTCCGCGTAGGTCCAGATGACGTCGCCGGTGGCAAGACGGATCACGTCATGCACAGCGGGCTTGAGCATCTGAGCGGTGGTGTAGTAGTACAGGGGGTTCACACCGCCGGTAGCCATCAGCACCTTTTCCGCTTCGGCGGCCAGCTTGGCGCGTTCCACGGGATCGGTAGCGGCCTTTACGGCGTCCACCAGGGCGTCGTAGGCTTCGGCCCAGGTCTTGTCGCCGTCGGGTCCCCAGTAAGCGCCCAAGCCTGCGTCGGCGGTAACTTCGCTGTTGCGGGTGTAATCGCCGATGGAGCGGCCCAGACGGGGATAGTTGTTGCCGGAAGCGGAGATGAAGATTTCGAGGAAGTTGACCACGTCGTTGAAGTCAGCGATCCAGCCCATACGAGCGGCTTCCGCGTCGCCGGCCTTCAGCTTGCTCTGCAGAGTGGCCCAGGCTTCCTGGTTCACCACGCCGGAGATGCCGAACTGGTTCCAGGTTTCCTGCACGTACTGGATGATCAGGGCGTTGTTGCCGCTGTTGTTGAAGGCGAATTCGATGGAGGGGAAGTCGGTGAAGCAGATATCGCCGCCCTCGATGCTGCCAGTGCAGGGATAGCCCAGGTCGATCAGGGTCTGCAGGGCTTCCACCTGATCCACGGTGTAGTCGGGGTTCACATCGGAGAATTCGTTGGTGCCGGTGTACCATACGCCGTACTCCTCGGCGGAGCGCACGTCGGTATGCAGGCCGTCGGCCAGGCCCACGGGATAGAAGCCGGTGGCAGCCTTTTCGCCGCCCTTGGTAACGTAGGTGACCACTTCATAGCGGTTGATGAGCTGGCCCAGGGCAAAGCGGGCTTTGCTCTGCTCGGGAACGGTGAGCTGCTTGGCTTCGGGGCTCAGATCCTTGTGCACGTTGAACAGGATGTACCAGGTGCCCTGGGTGGGGAAGAATTCCAGCTCGCCGGGATAGGTGGCGTTCAGGCGGTCATACTCGGTGGAGGCGATGGACTGGATGTACTGGACGGTGCCGTTTTCATAAGCGGTCAGGATGGCGGTGTTGTCTTCGGACAGATAGAAGTTGATGCCGGCCAGCTTCACGTTTTCGGCGTTCCAGTAGTAGGGGTTCTTCTCGAAGGAGATCACGTCGTCCACGGCGTACTTGGTCATTTTGAACGCGCCCAGGCCGATGTAGGTTTCGGGGTTGATGGCCCAGATGCCTTCGTTGTCGGCGATATCCACGCGCACGGGATAGAAGGGCACGAAGCAGCACAGATCCAGGAAGTAAGCGCAGGGCTGGGGCAGATGCACAACGAAGGTGCGGGCGGCGTCGTCCACGTCGATGTCCAGGCCGCCGTCGGCGGTGCGGTCGATCACGTCGTACAGGAAGCCGTAGTCGGCGCCCAGCTCAGGGGAAGCGGCGCGTTCCCAGGAAGCCTTGATCTGGGAGGCGGTGGCGTCGGTGCCGTCGGACCACTTCAGGCCCTCGCGCAGCACGAAGGAATAGGTCAGGCCGTCCTCGGACAGGGTGTAGGATTCGGCCAGCTCGGGCTTCATGACGGGTTCGCCCGCTTCATCCAACTGATAGCCCATCAGGCCCGCAAACGCGGAGCGGATGATGTTGGAACCGGCGGAAGCGCTGTTCAGCGCGGGGTCCATGGACAGGGGCGTGCCGCCGCCCAGGAACAGGTTCATCACTTTGCCGTCCTCCGCGGAAGCGAAGGAAGCAACGCTCAGCACCATGACCAGCGCCAGCAGAAGAGCAAGAGTCTTCTTCATTAGGGGGTCCTCCTTTTTGAAAAAAATATGTTTGTTCACGCCATGCGGCGGGAAGCACAAAGGGGGCGATTATACGTGATGGCAGGCCACGAAATGCTCCGGGGATACCTCCCGCATGGGGGGCAGGCATTCGGCGCATTCCTTGGTGGCCCGGGAGCAGCGGGAACGGAAGGGGCAGCCGGTGGGCATCTTTAAGGGACTGGGCACGTCGCCTTCCAGCACGATGCGCTTCTGCTTGCGGCTCACCTGGGGGTCGGGCACGGGCACGGCGCTCATCAGGGAAACGGTGTAGGGGTGCACGGGATGATGGGTCAGCTCGTTGGAGGAAGCCAGCTCCATCATGTGCCCCAAGTACATCACCGCGATGCGGTTGGAAATGTGCTTGACCACGCTGATATCGTGGGCAATGAACAGATAGGTCAGGCCGAACTGATGCTGCAGATCCTCCAGCATGTTGATCACCTGGGCCTGGATGCTCACGTCCAGGGCGGACACGGGCTCGTCGCACACGATGAACTCCGGCTTGGAAGCCAGGGCCCGGGCAATGCCGATGCGCTGGCGCTGGCCGCCGGAAAACTCATGGGCGTAGCGGGTGGCGTGCTCGGTGTTCAGGCCCACCAGGCGCATCAGCTCATGCACCCGTTCTTCCCGGGCTTTCTTGTTTTCGCACAGGTGATGCACGTCGATGGGCTCGGCCACGATGTCGGCCACCGTCATGCGGGGGTTCAGGGAGGAATAGGGGTCCTGGAACACCATCTGCGCCCGGCGGCGGTATTCTTTCAGGGATTCCTTGCTGCCGATCTTTTTGCCGTCGAACCAGATTTCGCCGTCCGTGGGCTGGTACAGGTACAGCATCGTGCGGCCTACCGTGGTTTTGCCGCAGCCGCTTTCGCCCACCAGGCCCAGGGTTTCGCCCTTGCGGATATCGAAGGAAACGTCGTCCACGGCCTTGAGCATGGTGGTTTTCAGAAAGCCGGTGGAAATGGGGAAGTACTGCTTTAAATGGCTTACCTGCACCAGATATTCCGGATTGGGGGCAAAGGCTTTTTGTTCAGTCATTTTCCTCCACCTCCACTGTGCCCTCTTCGGGGCGTTCTTCATAGCAGGCGCCGTTCTTTACGTTCATCCAGCAGGCGGACAGATGGTCGCGCCCGACCCAATATTCCTTGGGCTTTTCCTGTAAGCAGATTTTCATGGCCCGGTCGCAGCGGGGCGCGAAGGGACATCCCGGCGGCACGTGCAGCAGGTCGATGGGCGTGCCGGTGATGGGCACAAGGCGGGTCTTTTCGTCGTCGCTCATATCGGGAATGGAGCGCATGAGGCCCCGGGTGTATTCGTGCATGGGGTGATAGAAAATAGCGTCGGCCGTGCCGCGCTCACACACGCCGCCGGCGTACATCACGATTACTTCGTCGCAGATTTGGGCAATGACGCCCATATCGTGGGTAATCATGATGATGGACATGCCCAGTTCCTTTTGCAGGGAAAGCATCAGCTCCAGAATCTGGGCCTGAATGGTCACGTCCAGGGCGGTGGTGGGTTCGTCGGCGATCAGAATATCGGGCTCGCAGGCCAGGGCCATGGCGATCATCACCCGCTGGCGCATGCCGCCGGACAGTTCGTAGGCGTACTGGTGAATGCGCTTTTCCGGCTCGGAAATGCCCACCAGCTTCAGCATTTCAATGGCCCGGGCTTCCGCTTCCTTCTTGCTGCGGTCGGTGTGCAGGATGATGGCTTCCCGAAGCTGATTTCCGATGGTGAAGGTGGGGTTCAGGGAAGTCATGGGGTCCTGGAAAATGATACTGATTTTGTTGCCCCGGATCTTCCGCATTTCTTCCTCGCTCTTGCCCACCAGTTCTTCGCCGTGGAGCTTGATGGAGCCGGATACGATGCGGCCGGGATTGGTGAGGATCTGCATAATGGAGTAAGCCGATACGGACTTGCCGCTGCCGCTTTCCCCAACGATGCCCAGCACCTTGCCCTTATCCAGTTGGAAGGACAGGCCGTTGACGGCCTTCACTTCGCCGGAGGGGGTGAAAAAGGAGGTGTGCAGGTCTTTTACTTCCAGCATGCTCATGGTTCGCATCCCTCCTTATGAACGCAGCTTGGGATCGAAAGCGTCCCTTAGGCCGTTGCCCAGCAGATTGAAGGACAGCACGATCAGGAAAATGGACAGGGCCGGGAAGATCAGCTGATAGGGATAGGAGCGCAGGCCCGTGCGCGCGTCGGAGGCCAGGGAGCCCAGGGACGGCATGGGGATGGATACGCCCAGGCCCAGGAAGCTTAAGAAGCTCTCGGTGAAAATGGCGCTGGGAATCTGCATGGCCGCCACGATGATGATGACCGACACGCAGTTGGGAATCATGTGCTTGCGGATGATGCGGGCGGGGGAGGAGCCGATGGCCTTGGAGGCCAGCACGTATTCCTGCTCCTTGATGGACAGGATCTGGCCGCGCACCTGCCGGGCCATGGACACCCAGTACAGCAGGCCGAACACGATGAAAATGGACACCATGCCCGCGCCCAGCCTGGCGATCAGCTCGCTTTGGGAGGTGGACACCCAATCCTTGATGGCCACCGAAAGCAATATCACGATCAGCACGTCCGGCAGGGAATAGATGATATCCACAATGCGCATCATCACCATATCCACCTTCCCGCCGAAGTAGCCGGAAATGGAGCCGTAGATGATGCCGATCACGATTACGATCAGGGCGGAGAAAATGCCCACCAGCAGGGAAATGCGGGTGCCGTAAATCACGCGGATGGCGTAGTCCCGGCCCAGGGCGTCGGTGCCCATGATGTGGGGAAACACGCTGATGCCCTTGGCGATCTTGGCCTGCTCCTTGGCGCTGTACTGGAAGGGCGCCAGGTTCTGGGCGGACACGTCCTGCTTGGTATAGGTGTAGGGATAGAAGCTGGGCACGATAAAGGCGATGAGCGCGATCAAAAGGATCACGCACAGGGAAATCATGGCGATATGGTTTTTGCGCAGGCGGCGCATGGCGTCGCGCATGAAGGAGATGGACTCCCGCATGGTCACCTGCTGGGCTTTTTCCTCGTCGCTGGCCTTTTCAAACAGATCAGGATCGATTTGCAGGCTCAAAATGTTTTTATATTTCTTGCTGTCAGACATGTCGTTTCTCCTGTCTTGTTTCTTTCGGTCAGGTCAGGTCGATACGGGGATCGACGACTTTATAGAGAATATCGCCGATGAAGTTCATCAGAATGATCATGGTGGCCAGGAAAATGGTCACGCCCATGATCATCATATAGTCGGTGCGCAGCATGCTGTTGGTGAAAAGGCGGCCCAGGCCGGGCACGGAGAAGATGTTTTCCACCACCATGGAGCCGGTGAGGATGTAGGCCATCATGGGGCCTGCGTAGGTGATGACGGGGGTGAGGGTGTTTTTCAAAGCATGCTTGAAAATCACCTTGGTGTTCTTCACGCCCTTGGCCCGGGCGGTGCGGATATAATCCTGGCCCAGCACGTCCAGCATGGAGGAACGCTGCAAACGGGTCACATACGCCATGGGGTAAAGGCTCAGGGAAATCACGGGCAGGATCAGGCCTCCCGGCTGATTGCCCATGGAGGGCAGCCAGCCCAGCAGCAGGGCGAAAACCAAAAGCAGAATGGTGGCCATGACGAAGGAGGGCATGGATACCAGGGCCGTGGTGAGCACCTGGATCAGCTTATCCAGCGCCTTGCCCCGCTGCAGCGCGGCAATGGAGCCGAACACCACGCCCAGCACGATGGCCAGCAGCCCGGCGGTAAAGCCGATTTGGGCGGAATAGGAGAAGCCGCCGATGATCAGGTCGATCACCGTGTTGCCCACCCAGCCGGTGGAGAGGCCGAAATCACCGTGGAGGATGCTCCACAGGTAATTCAAAAACTGCACCGGCACCGGCTTGTCAAAGCCGTACTTGGCTTCCAGCGCCGCAATGACCGCGTCGCTCTTGGCCTTTTCGGAGCTGAACGGGCTGGCGGGAATGGCGTGCATCACAAAAAAGGTGATCGCGATCACCAGAAAAATGGTCAGCAGGGCCATCAGCAGCCGTTTGAATAAATAAGCATAAAATTTCGCGTTCATCCATAAATCTCCCCATAACACTTGAAATCAAGATATGGTCAATGATAAAAGGTTTTCCCCCCGCTGTCAAGCAAGATGGCGGAGATATACTGCATAAAAAAGTGTTTATACAAAAAAAATACAGCGATTTCATGCAAAAATCCCGCCTTTCGGCGGGATGCGGTGAGGGGTTTTCCGTTATTTGGCGGGAATGAGCCGCACGGTTTTTACTTCAAAGGGGCGGAAATGGAGCGCGGCGCGGCCGCCGTTTACGGGCAGGGCTTCCTGCTTGTTTTCCAGCATATCGCACAGGCAGGCAGCCTGGACGGGAATGTTTACAGCAAGCGTGCAGGCGGTGTCGCCCCGCTTGGCTTCGTACAGGCGCAGGATGATATCGCCGCTGCCGTCCTCGGCGGGCTTCACGGTGTCGATGAACACGTTGGCCGCGTCCACGCCGAACGCGCTGAAGGGCGCGCAGCCGCCTTCCGCCGTTTGCAGGGGCACGTTCAGGTCGTAGGCCTGATTCACCACCGGGCTGTCCAGGAAGGAGCCGTTCCAGCCGGCAAAGGCGTAGGTGAAGGTGTGCGTCCCGTTGTCCGCCCGCATTTCGGGGGAAGCGGCGGCCCGCAGCAGGGTCAATTGCAGGGCGTTGCCGTTCATGCTCACGCCGTATTTGCAGTCGTTCAGCACCGCCGCGCCGTGGCTCTGGTCGCACAGGGCGCTGTACCGCTGATTGCAGACCTCGAACCGATCCTTGTCGTACAGGCGGGAGCGGTGGTTGGGCCGGGCCAGATAGCCGAACTGAATTTCGTTGATGCCCTCGGCGGCGGTGACGTTCACGGGGAATTCCACCTTGAGCAGCCGGTGCAGCTCGTGCCAGTCCACGGTGGTAACGAAGTCCAGCCGGGTCTGGGCCGCCGTCAAAACGATGTCCTGTTCCCAGACGGAATTCATGACCTTGCGGGACACGTGCAGAACAGCCCGCAGACCGCTTGCTTCCTTCACGGTCAGGGTCGCCTTTTCTTCCAGCGCGATGGGCTGGTCGATGTAATTGGAATCGATGTCCCAGGCGTCGAAGATGCGGGGCACGTCCTTGTAGGCCAGCAGGCGGTTCATGGGCCCGGCGGCGTATTCCCGTCCGGTCTGATCCGTAAAGGAAACCACTTCGCCCTGGCTGTTCAGCACGGCCTTCACGAAATCGTTTTCGATCACCGCGCCGGTTTCCGTGAGGCAGGCGCGGGCCGTGGGCTTGCTTTCAGAAACAGTATCGCCGGGGGTCAGGCATACCGCGCCGCAGGCGGGCACGGTGACCAGGCCCAGCAGCCCTTCCGCCGTTTGCTGCACGGGAACGGCTGCGCCGTCGCTCGTGACCGCGCCGCGCAGGAAGCGCTCCGGCAGCTTCACCAGGCCCGTCCGGGGGAAGGACAGGGAATTGAACACGGAGAAGCCGTCCCCGCCGGTCAGGGCGGAAAGCGCGTCGTTCTTCACGGCCTCCGCTTCGCCGATGATCCACCGGTGATCCCGGCGGGCGTCCTCGTACACCTTGGCGATGGAGGAACCGGGCAGGATATCGTGGAACTGGTTCAGCAGCAGCTTTTTCCAGGCCGCGTCCATGCGGGGGAGGGGGTAGGCAAAGCCCGTCGCCGCCGCCGCCAGCGCGCCCCACATTTCGGCTTCCCGCAGGGCCAGCTCCGACCGGCGGTTGCCCTTTTTGATGGCGGCTTGAGACGTGTAAACGCCCCGGTGGGCGGAGAAGTACAGTTCGCCCACGTAGGTGTTTTTCGGGCCGCCCTTGGCTTCCATGTCCTCAAAGAACTGCACCGGGCCTTCCATCTTGATCCGGGGCATGCCTTCCAGGTCTTTTTCGCGCACCAGGTATTCGATATAATCCCGGGCGGGACCGCCGCCGCCGTCGCCGTAGCCGAAGGGCAGCAGGAAAGCATCCAGGCCCCGCTTCTGCACCCGGGCCTTCCAGGTCTGGCAGATTTCCTTGGGGTCGGTCTGGTAGGTGTAGTTGGTGGGCAGGAAGGTGTCGATTTTGGAGCCGTCCGCGCCCTCCCAGGTGAAATAGTGGTAGGGGAACCGGTCGCCCTCGTTGTAGCTCCAGAAGATTTTCTGCGTCACTAAATATTTGACCCCCGTGCCCTTCAAAATCTGGGGCAGGGCGGCGGAGTAGCCGAAGGTGTCCGGCAGCCACAGCACCACGGAATCCACGCCGAATACTTCCTTATAATAGCGCTTGCCGTGCATTACCTGTCGGATCAGCGATTCGCCGGAGGTCATGTTGGTATCCGGCTCCACCCACATGGCGCCCTCGGCGATCCACTGGCCCTTCTTCGCCGCTTTCACGATGCGGTCAAACAGCTCGGGATAGTGTTCCCGGCACATTTCATAGGCGGCGGGCTGGCTTTGGATGTACTTGTATTCGGGGTACTGTTCCAGCAGCCGCAATTGCTGGGCGAAGGTGCGGCTGGTTTTCCGGTGGGTTTCCGCCATGGGCCACAGCCAGGCCAGATCCAAATGGGCGTTGCCGACGGCGTAAAACACGGGGGCGGTGGTGCCGTTCACGGCCTGGAGGGCGGGCCGCAGGGCTTCCCGGGCGGCTTTGTAGCTTTCGATCCTGGCTTCCAGGGGCTGTTCAAAATCGGCGATCAGGGTGGCCTGCTCCAAAGCGGTGGCGATGCTGTCCGCCCGCAGGCTTTCCGGGTCCACCTGATCCACGAGGAGCTTTAAGGTCATCATATCCATATAAAGCTGATAAGCGTCCTCGTTCCACACGCCGAAGGTCACGTCCCCCAGGGTATTCCGGGGGCCGGGGCCGTTGAGCCCCTCATAGCTGCCGGGCAGCACGGGGCCGGTGGCGCAGGCATAGCCCTTGTGCTCCGGGTAATCGTGACCGCCGTAGGCTTCGATCAGCAGATCGTAGGTTTCGCCCGGTACGCCGCTGGTGGTGAGCACGTTATCCTCGATATAGTGATGGGGCACCGTCACCCATTCCGCCCGGCGGGTGCCGAAGGACAAGCCGTTTACGAAGATGGTGGATTCCCAGCCGGTCTGCAGATCCATCACCACGCGCTTGCCCGCCGCTGCTTCCGGCAGGGTGATTTTGCCGCGCATCCAGCAGTATTCCCAGGTTTTGCCCCACTTTTCGCCGGGCTGTATGGGCTTAAAATCGCCCTTCGCCGCTTCCTGCGGCGGCAGATGATCCATGGTAAAAAAGGCGGCCAGGTCGATGCGCCCCAGGGGCAGGTATAAATCCTCCTTCAGCGCTTCGATCCAGTGGTCCACCCGGCTCCGCCATTCCGAATGCATGTACTTCATTCAATAGGTTCCTCCTTTGAAATCGCGTTTAAAACGGGACGAAATCAGACGCTGCATAAGTTCGCCGCCGAAAAGAGAAATCCTGCGCCGGGAGAAGACGGCGGGAAAATAATGGTTTTACCGAAAGTTTCGCATTTTTGGTAAACGTTTTCGGCAATTGAAAAAAACAAGCAAAAAACATCAGAAAAATTTCGGAAAACCTATTGAAATTGGGGAAAATATATGCTATACTAACCACGAAAACGATTTAGTACCGAAATGAAACGATTGAACCCCGAAGCGAAAAGGGGGGATGCCCTATGGGGGTCACCATTCGTGATTTGGCCGAATACTGCGGGCTTTCCGTATCGGCTGTCAGCAAAGCGTTAAACGGTTACAGCGACATCAGCGAGGCCACGCGCCAGGCGGTGATGAACGCTGTGCAGGAGCTGGATTATCACCCCAACGCCCACGCCCGGGCCTTGAAGGGCGGGCGCAGCTACAATTTAGGCGTGCTGTTTTCCGACGATTCCCAAAGCGGCCTGACCCACCCCTTTTTCTCCGCCGTGCTGGAGCATTTCAAGCGCGAGGCCGAGCAGGAGGGCTACGATATCACCTTCATCGGCCACCGCATGGGCAACGGCCGCGTCACCTACCTGGATCACTGCCGCTATCGGGAAGTGGACGGCGTGTGCATGGCCTGCCTGGACTTTGACGACGCCGAGGTGCGGGAGGTGGCGGAAAGCGAGCTGCCCGTCGTCACCATCGACCGCAGGTTCCAGGGCGTGCCAAGCGTGATGTCGGACAACGAGGGGGGCATCCGGGCGCTGATGGACTATGTGTACAGCTTAGGCCACCGCCGCATCGCCTTTGTTCACGCTGCCCTGCCGGTACACGGATCCGGAAAACGCCAGGGCCATCGTGCAGGTGCTGCTTTCCCTGCCCCAGCGGCCCACCTGCATCCTCATGTGCGACGATTACAACACCATCGGCGCCAAGCAGGCCGCTGTGGAATCCGGGGTCAGCATTCCCGGGGATGTATCCCTGGCGGGGTTTGACGGGCTTTCGCAGATGCAGAACTTTTCTCCCCGGCTCACCACCGTTTACCAGGACGCGCCCCGGATGGGCCGTGAAGCGGCGCGGCTGCTGATCGCCCAGATCGAAAACCGGCCCGCCTCCGAATCCGTCATCGTG
>CACWWM010000020.1:11917-13712 GCA_902764565.1 uncultured Eubacteriales bacterium | reverse complement strand
CGCGTTCCTGTGCCACTATGCGGAAATCGCGGAGGAAACCGGCTGCGAAATGTTCTGCGTGGGCTGTGAAATGCTGGGCACGGAGCATAAGGAAGCGCATTGGCGGCAGGCCATCGAAGCCGTGCGCCGGGTGTATCACGGCCCTCTGGTGTACAACACCAACCACGGCAAGGAACGGAACGTAACCTGGTGGGACGCGGTGGATTACATCGGCACCTCGGCCTATTACCGCGTGGCACAGGAGCCGGGCGCGTCCGTGGAAAGCATGCGGACGGAATGGGACAGGCACAAAAAGAGTCTGGCCGCGCTTTCAAAGGAATTGGGCAAGCAGATCATTTTTATGGAAATCGGCTGCCGCAGCGCCCGGGGCTGCGCCATGATGCCCTATGATTTTTCCCACAAAGAATTCCCCTATGACGAGGACGAGCAGGCCAATTTCTACGAATCCTGCTTCCTGTCCCTGTGGGACGAACCCTGGTTCGCCGGGTTCTTCTGGTGGGACTGGCCCACGATGCTAAGGGATCGCAAGCCAGACCTTGGCTTCTGCATCGCGGACAAGAAAGCGGAGCAAGTTGTAAAGACATGGTACAGGAGGATAAAATAATGAGCGTTGATCCGAAAAGCAATCCCTTCCGGCTGGGCTTCGGCCTCATGCGCCTGCCCAAGAACCCGGACAGCAGCATCGACGTGCCCCAGGTGTGCGAAATGACCGACCGCTTTATCGCGGCGGGCGGCACCTATTTTGACACCGCCTATGTGTACGACGGCGGCGAAAGCGAAAAGGCCTTCAAGGCGGCGGTGGCGGATCGCTACCCCCGCGGCGCCTACACGGTAGCCACCAAGCTGAACGTGATGGCCGCGGGCTGCACGGACGCGGAAAGCGTTACCTGCTCCACGCCATTCAGCGCGGCAATTATCAGAAATACGAAGCCTACGGCATGTGGGATTATGTGAAGGAACTGAAAGAAAAGGGCCTGATCCGTCATTGGGGCTTTTCCTTCCACGCCGACCCCGAGCTGCTGGAGGAGCTGCTCATCGCCCATCCGGATGCGGAATTCGTGCAGCTGCAGATCAATTATGCCGACTGGGAAAACCCCGGCGTGGCCTCCCGGCGGAATTACGAGATCTGTCAGGCCCACGGCAAGCCCGTGGTCATTATGGAGCCCGTCAAGGGCGGCGTGCTGGCCGACCCCATCCCCGAAGTAAAGGAAGTGTTTGCTCAGTCCGGCAAGGGCTGGAGCTGCGCAAGCTGGGCCCTGCGCTATGCCGCCGGGATCGGCAATCTGCTGGCCGTGCTCAGCGGCATGAGCGATCTGAGCCAGATGGACGACAACCTGCGCACCATGCAGGGCTTTGCGCCCCTGAACGCCGAAGAACAGGCCGTGATCCAAAAGGCCCAGGAAGCGCTGAACAACGATAAATCCATCCCCTGCACTGCCTGCCATTACTGCACGGAGGGCTGCCCCATGGGCATTCCCATCCCCGAAATCTTCAACGTGGTGAACCGCAAGCGGGGCAGCGCGGCCTTCCGTACCGTGCGGGAATACAACATCGTCACCCAGGGCAAGGGCCGGGCGAGCGACTGCGTGGCCTGCGGCCAGTGCGAATCGGTCTGCCCCCAGCATTTGCCCATCATCAGGCTATTGCAGGATTGCAGGACGCTGGAACAATAAATCAAAACAAAGCCGCCGGGAATCGCTCCGGCGGATCAGAGCATCGACAAAGTCGATGCTCTGCCATCGAAAGTCAGCTAAAGCAGTCTTTCGATGGGTTGCATCAATTTCTTGTAAAATGG
>CACWWM010000020.1:0-11883 GCA_902764565.1 uncultured Eubacteriales bacterium | reverse complement strand
TCAGCCGCTCCTCGGCGACGTACACGCCGCCGCCTGCGGAATGAAAATCGAAGGGCCTGAGGGCCCTTCGATGCATCCCGGGGTTTGTTGATGGTCTGAGTCGCCTGAAATCCCTCCGGCGGCTCCAATTTTTTTATCAGTTTATTTGAGGAAGCTCGTCATCATATAGCCCACCGTGCCGCCGTAGCGCACCTTCGTCCATTCGTCGCCGGGGATCAGCACAGTTACCGTTGCCCCGGAGGGCACCTTGGTGTATACGTTTCCGGCGGTTTTGTTGGGAGAAGACCGCAGATTCACGTAAGAATTGCCGTTTTTCACGGTTTTCTGACAGGACACGCCGGACAGCGTCAGGTACTTGGTCATAAAGTAGCCCACGTTGCCGGAGGCGCTGCCGTATACCTTCGTCCAGGTTTCGCCCGCCTGGATCACCTGGAATCGCACGCCGTTGCCGTACTGAGCGATCACCTTGGCGGAGGTGGAGGGCTGGGCGCGCAGGTTCAGCTTCTGGGTGGCCTTGGGGTTCTTTACCACGGCGGTGCCGTGGGTTGCGGGCGCGGGGCCGGGATAAACGGGATCGACGGGGTAAACGGGCGCGGAAGAGGTCAGGTAGGTGGAATCCATATAGCCCGATATGCCGTTTACGTTGATTTTCCAGAAGGAACCGGCCAGGGGAGAGGAAAGCACCACGGCGACCTGGGTGCCCGGCGCGTACTGGCCCAGGATGGTGGAGCCGTTATAGCTGGGGGCGGAGCGCAGGTTCACCTTGCCCCCGTTGCCGGAACGGACGTAGGCCGTTTGGCCGCCGCCGTTCAGCTTTACGTATTCCTTGCGGAAATAGCCCGTCATGCCGCTGATCTGCACCTGATACCAGCCGTCGGCGGTGGAGGAAAGCAGGGTAAAGGCAGCGCCGTTATAGAAGATGCCCAGCACCGTGGCGCTGTAGCTGGGGTAGGCGCGCAGGTTCAGAAACTGCGTGGGCTTGGGGTTGCTCACCACGCCGGTGGTGCTGAAACCGCCGGAGCCGCCCTCCGCCCGCTTCAGAAAGTTCTTGCTCATGTAGCCGAACTGGCCGGTCTGCGGCAGATACACAGAGTACCAATTGCCGCTTTCGCCCAGCAGCCCCACCCAGTTTCCGGCGGCCAGGGAGCCCAGCCACTGGTATTCCGTGCCGGGGCCGGAACGAAGGTTCAGGCTGTCTGTGCCCGACACCAGGGCATAATCGTATATGCCCGTAACGGCATAATACGGCTCCGCCTTGGCGGGTACGGCGGCGTTCAGCAAAAAGCAGGCGCACGCCGCCAGCAGCAGGATTCTGTACAGGCTGCGTTTCATGGCAAGATCCCTCCCGAAAGTTGGCTTCTGTAAAGAATACGAACCACAGGAACGATTTGTTCCCGAAAAATTACAATAAATCCACCAGAACACGGTTTTGCACGTCCATGCCCCGCCGGGTGAGCTTTAAATACCCGTTTTCCCGGACGACCAGGCCCGCGCTCATGGAGCTTTTCAGCTTTTCCCCGTATGCGTCCCACAGGGATACGCCGTGCATCTGATAAAACGCTTCCTCGGACACGCCCTCCGTCATCCTCAGGCCCAGCATCACGCTTTCAAACCGGGCGTCCTCCGGGGAAATCACCGTTTTTTCCGGCGGCTTGCCCGCCAGATAATCGTCCAGGGCGGGCGCGTTGCGGTAACGCACGTTCCCTGAAAAACCGCAGGCGGAGCTGCCTAAGCCCAAATATTCCCTGCGCCGCCAGCAGTCCAGGTTGTGGCGGCAGGCAAAGCCCGGCAGGGCGAAATTGCTGATTTCGTACTGGAGAAAGCCGCGGCGGGAAAGCGTGCTTCTGCAAAGCTCGTACATGTCCCGTTCCGTTTCCTCATCCGGCAGCGTCCAGGCGCCGTTTTCCACCTGGTCGTGCATTTTCGTTCCTTCCTCCACGATCAGGCCGTAGCAGGAAAGATGGGTGGGGGAAAGGGACAGGGCGGCTTCCAGCGTTTCTTCCATATCGGCAAGGGTCTGGCCGGGCAGGCCCAGCATGAGATCCAGGTTCAGGTTGGAAAAGCCCTGCGCCCTTGCCATGGAAACGCTTTCTTTTACCTGCTCCCAGGTATGGATGCGGCCCAAAAGATGCAGCAAACGCGCCTGAAACGCCTGGGCCCCGAAGGACAGGCGATTGATCCCGCCCTTTTTCAGCACCCGGAGAAAAGGCTCCGTCACCGTGCCGGGGTTGCATTCGCAGGAACATTCCGCGTCGGGCAGAAAATCGAAGGTGCCGCGCAGCGCTCCCAAAACCCGCTCCATCAGCGCGGCCGGCAGCAGGGAAGGGGTGCCGCCGCCGACATACAGGGTGGCGATGGCGACGCCGGAATCGGCTTTTTCCTTCATTTCCCCGATCAGGCGGTTCACATACGCTTCCATATCCTTTTCCCGTCCCGCGAAGGAGGGAAAATCGCAGTACGCGCATTTTCTTACGCAGAAGGGGATATGCACATACAGGCCCAATTCTTTTTTCATTGGAGGCTCACTGCATACACGTCGCTTTCGCAGGCCAGCAGCGCCACGCCGTTGTTCAGCATGCCCAGGTATTCGGTCACTTTCTGGCTGCCCAGGGCGCCGGACAGGCTGATGGGGTCGAACCGCTTGGCGTTCAGGTCGGCGCGGTACACCATATCCTCGGAAAAAGCGTAGATTTTGCGGCCGTACAGCGCCGCGCTGATGCAGAGGGAGGGCAGGGAATAGCGCTTGTCCGTTTTGCCCCAGATCAGGCGAAGCTGATTGATGTCGCCGGAATCGTCGGCGGAACGGGAGGGGGTGAACAGCAGCATGGCTTCGCTGCCGCTCACCGCGCTGTCGATCAGCTGCCAGCCGTAAACCAGCACGGTGCCGCTGGAATCGATGGTGCCCCGGTAATCGTATTTGCGCAATTGCTGGGTGCTGACCACGTTCAGCTGCTGGCCCGCGTAAATCACGGCGTACACCAGATGATCGCCCAGGGAAATGCCGCCGCTGCTGCTCACGTTCACCCGATAGGTGTTCAGGGTGGTGTCGGGCACGCTGCCGTAAGCGTCCAGGGAGGTGGTCCAAAAAAATTCCCCGTCGCTGAAAAAGCCCAAATCCAACAGGATCAGGTCCTTATAGGCCGTGCTTTCGCTGTCCGCCGTGGTGCCCTGCATATCCTTGATTTCCAGGGAGGGGCTGATATCGCTGCCCAGCACCACGCCCACGTATTTGCTGCCCACCCGGGCGAACTGAATGGCGTTGGCAAGGTTTTCGTTGTAGGTGGCGTTTCCGTTGCGGTCGATGATATGAAACTGGGTGCCCGTCCAGGCGGCGATCATGGAATCGCTGCAGGAAAAGAACGCGTTTTCGCCCAGGGGATAGCTCCAGCGCTCCGCGCCGTTGGAACGGAGGCAATACAGGGTCAGCCCGTCGTAATACAGGATATCGTTTCCAAAGGGGGTCACGTCCTGGGTGGCCATGCACCGGAGCTTCACGGCGGAAAGCGCTTTTCCGCCGGGAGCAAACAGGCTGCGGGCGATCAGCACGAACAGCGCCAGCAGCACCGCCGTCAGGATCAGCAGGTAAATCCGCCGCCGCTTGGGACTCATGGATGAAGATTGGGAAAAATGCATTTGTATTTCCGCCTTCCGTGCGTTTTTCGGTTTCTGGCTGCCGGAAGCACTTAAGATCAACAACCTTAATTATACTATACTTTCCAGTCCGCGTCAAACAAAGCCAGAATATCTTTTTCTGAAAGCCTGGTGGGCAGTTCCTCGCCGGGTGTGATCAGCTTGTCGAACAGGCGGCGCTTGCGGTCGCTCATGTTTACCACCTGTTCCTCGATGGACTGATGCACCACCAGCCGCAGCACCTCCACCTTTTTCGTTTGTCCTATGCGGTGGGCGCGGCCCGTGGCCTGTTCCTCGGCGGTGGGATTCCACCAGGGGTCGTAATGGATCACCAGGTCGGCCCCCGTCAGATTCAGCCCCGTGCCGCCCGCTTTCAGGGAAATCAGAAACACCCCCGCTTCGCCTTTGTTGAAGCGTTCCGTCAGCTCCAGGCGTTTGGCCGCGGGCGTTTCCCCGTCCAGGTACAGGTAGGAAATGTTTTCCTGCGTCAGCCGCTTTTCGATGATGTGCAGCATGGAGGTGAACTGGGAAAACACCAGGGCCCGCCGCCCGGAAGCCAGGGCCCCCGGCAGCACGTCCATGAGCAGCTCCAGCTTGCCGGAAACGCCGTTGTAATCCGGCAGGCACAGGGCGGGATGGCAGCAGATTTGCCTTAGCTCCGTAATGGCGGAAAGCACCTCCGCCCGGCCCCGGCTGAGGCCCCGGTCCTTCAAAATCTGATCCACCCGCTCCCGCTTTTGCAGCAGCACCGCGTCGTATACCCGCCGCTGCTCCGGGGAAAGCTCGGCCATGAGCAGGCTTTCCATCTTTTCCGGCAGCTCGGAAAGCACGTCGGCCTTCACCCGGCGCATCAGGAAGGGGCGGATGCGGCGGCGCAGATCCTCGGCGTTCTGGCCCTCGCCCCAGCGGCGCAGGAAATCGGTGTACCGGGGCAGGTAGCCGGGCAAAACGAAATCGAAAATGCTCCACAGTTCCCCGGCGTGGTTTTCCATGGGCGTGCCGGTGAGGGCGATGCGGGTGTCCGCCGTCAGCTGCTTGACGGCGTGGGCCCCTACGCTCTGCACGTTCTTGATTTGCTGCGCTTCGTCCAGCACGGCGAAGCGAAAGGGAATGTCCCGCATGAGGGCGATGTCCCGCCGGATGAGGGGGTAGCTGGTGATCACAAGGTCGGGCGCGTTTTCCCCGGAGAGAGTTTCGATCTGCTCCGCCCGGGCCGCCTGACTGCCGGAAAGCAGCAGCACGGAAAGCTGGGGCGTGAACCGTTCACATTCGCTGAGCCAGTTGTAGGTCAGCGAGGTGGGAGCCACGATCAGGGAGGGCTTGCGCTCCTTTTCGTTCCGGACGGCGGAGAGCATGGCGCTGAGCATCTGCACCGTTTTGCCAAGGCCCATATCGTCCGCCAAAATGCCGCCCATGCCCAGGGCGTGCAGGGCCATGAGCCAGCCGTAGCCACGCACCTGATAGGGCCGCAGGCAGGCAACAGGGGCTTCCGGCGGCGTATAGCGCAGGCTGGCCGCCTGGGACGCGCCCTCGTCCATGGTCACGTTCAGGCGGTTTTCCTGAATGAGGGCGGAAAGATAGGCCGCCCAGCAGGCCCCCAGCTCCTCCTTGCCCGTGTTTTCCTTGTTTTCCGTGATCACCTGGGCCAGGGGCTGCCATTCCGAAAGATCGGTCAGGTCCAGGAAGGTGCCCTGCTTGAAGCGGAAATACCGCTTCTTTTTTCGCAGCGCTTCCAGCAGGGGATACAGTTCCTCCACCGGCGTATCGCCGTCCAGGAGCCTGAGCTCCAAGCGGCCGCCGCGCAGCTGCACCGCGCCGTGAAGCTGGGGCTTGCGGGGAGTCAGGCGCTTGAAATCTTTGCTGAAAAACACTTCGGCGCATTGGGTCAGCCGCGCCGCGCCGACGGTGACGAAATCATAAATCCGTTCGCTGCCGCTCAAATACACGTGGCCCTTGTACACGTGGAATCCGTACTGGGCCAGTTCGTCCAGCACGGCCCGTTCTTTGGCCGCGTCCCGCAGAAGCAGGGCGTCGGCGGGCACGGATTCGGGAGAAAAGGGGTCCAGGGAGAGCTGGCCGTAGGAAAAGGCCACCTGGGCCGTCACGTTGGGCCCTTCCTTGTCCAGATACACCCTTGCCACCAGGGGCAGATGCAGGAAATGGCTTTCCAGGGAGGGATCGATGGTGACGGTGGCCACCCGCAGCAAAAAGGGCACAAGCTCGCTCATGACCCGCTGGGTTTCCTGGGCCGAAAAGGTGAATTGGGTTTCCCGCCCGTCGGAAAACCGGTGCAGGGCGGAAAGCAATCCCCGCTGCTCCGGCGGGATCAGCAGGCATTCCCCGTCCGCCAGCACAAAGCGGAAATCCCGGGTGAGGGGATACAAAAGGCCGGGCAGCTCCGTGGAAATGTTCAGCTTCTGGGGCGAACCGCTCAGATGAAAATTCAGGTTCAGCATGCGGCTGCCGATGCCGGACAGGGCATACTGCTTTCCGCTGATTTGCAGGGTAAAGGGAATGTCCCGAAGGGCTTCCAGCACCCGCGCGGCGGCCCGGGGCGGCAGCAGCATCACCCGGGCGTCCGCGCCGTTCAGCGCCTGCGCGCCGCCGCTTTCGCAGCATTCGGCCAGGATGTCCAATAAATGATTCTGGTTTTCGTCGAACTGCATCCATTGGGGGCGGTATTCAAAGCCCTTGCCGAAGGACAGCGGTTCGCCGCTTTCCCGGCATTGCAGGAAGCGGGGAATGTGGCGCACCACGTACATCCTGTCTTCCCCGATGCGCAGGCCGATGCGCAGGCCCTCCCGGGTCAGAAATAAAGCGGGGGACAGGTGGATGCCGTCCGTTTCCGGCAGCATGGAATAAACCGCGTCGAACAGGGCGGGCACGGCTGCTTGGGCGCGCCTGCGCTCCATTTCCTGCATGGCCCCGCTTTCCAGGGCGGTGAGGGCCGCGGCCACGCCGTGGGCGCAGGGATGCTGCCCGCAGTCGCAGCGGAGGACGCCGAAAGAAAGGGTGACCAGATGCTTTTCTTCGCCGGACACCAAATAAACGATTTCATCCTTCGCGCGGCGCGCCTCCCGCACCAGCGCCCGATGGAAGATGGCGCGGCCCTGGGTATAGATTTCCTCGCCCGCTATATCCCGCAGCGTTTCCTCCGTCAGCATGGTTCGAGCCCTCCTGTCGCATGAATTGCAAAAAGACGCATCTTATATCTATACGACGCACGTCCTGCATTTCCTGCCGCCGCGCAAAAGAAATAAAAGGGCATATGCAGTCCTGAAACAGCTTTTGCAAAAACGCGAATAATGTGGTATAATACGACAGCGATTTTTTGGATAAAAAACGGAATCGCTTGCAATGAAACAGAACGAGGTGCTTTATGGCGCAGAATTACGACGCGGGCAGCATTAAGGTATTGGAGGGGCTGGACGCCGTGCGCATGCGGCCCGGCATGTATATCGGATCCACCGGCAGCCGGGGCCTGCATCATTTATTATGGGAAATTGTGGATAACGCCATTGACGAAGCCATGGGCGGCTATGCCACCGAAGTGGCGGTCACCCTGCATAAGGACGGCTCCGCCTCCGTGTGGGACAACGGGCGCGGCATGCCCGTGGACACCCATCCCCAATTGGGCATCCCCGGCGTGCAGGTGATTTTTACCAGGCTCCACGCGGGCGGCAAATTCGGCAACGACAATTACGCCTATTCCGGCGGTCTGCACGGGGTGGGCGCGAGCGTGGTGAACGCCCTGTCCAAGTGGCTGACGGTGGATATTTTCCGGGATTGGAGCCATTATACCCAGCGGTACGAAAACTGGTACGATCCCAAGCAGAAAAAATACCTGGCCGGGCATCCGGTGACGGAGCTGGAAAAGCTGGGCAACACCCGCAAGCGGGGCACCCTGGTGCGCTTCCTGCCGGACGATACCGTGTTTGAGGAAACGGTGTTCAGCGGCGATAACGTGCGCCGCAGGCTGCGGGAGCTGGCCTATCTCAACAAGGGCCTCAAAATCTCCTTTACGGACGAGCGCACAAAGGAAGAAGGCAAGGCCCAGGCGGAATACTGCTTCGCGGGCGGCATCGTGGACTATGTGAAGTTCCTGAACCGGGATAAAACGCCCCTGCACGAAGAACCCATTTATTTTGAGGGCAAGCGGGACGACGTGATCTGCGCCGCCGCCATCCAGTATACGGACAGTTACACCGAATCGGTATTTTCCTATGTGAACAACATCCCCACCGGCGAGGGAGGCACCCACGAAACGGGCTTTAGGGCGGCGCTGACGAAAGCGCTGAACGATTATGCCCGGAAGATCGGCGTGCTGAAGGAAAAGGACAACAACCTGGCGGGGGAGGACTTCCGGGAGGGCATCACCGTGGTGCTGACCACCATGGTGAAAAATCCCCAGTTCGAGGGCCAGACCAAGGGCCGCCTGGGCAATACCGAAGTGCGCCCCGCCGTGGAAGCCGTGGTGACCGAAAAGCTGTACGAATTCCTGGAAAACCTGAAAAACCAGGAGCTGGCCCAGAAAATTCTGGAAAAGGCCGTCAAGAGCGCCCGGGTGCGGGAAGCCACCCGCAAGGCCCGCAACCTGGCCCGGGCCAAGAACGAGCTGGAAGCCGCGCCGCTGGTGGGCAAGCTCAGCGCCTGCACGGGCCGGAAGGCCGTGGACAACGAGCTGTTCATCGTGGAGGGCGATTCCGCAGGCGGCAGCGCCAAGCAGGGCCGCGACCGGCGCTTCCAGGCCATCCTGCCCCTGCGCGGCAAGCCCCTGAACGCGGAAAAGAAACGGCTGGATCAGGTGCTGGCCAACGAGGAATTCCGCTCCATCATCACGGCGCTTGGCACCGGCATTGCGGAGGACTTTGATTTGTCCTCCCTCAAATACCACAAGGTCATCATCTTGGCCGACGCCGACCAGGACGGGGCGCATATCCGTTCCATCCTGCTCACCTTCTTTTTCCGCTATATGCGGGATCTGGTGGCGGACGGCCATGTGTACATCGGCATGCCGCCCCTGTACGCGGTGAAGAAAAACAGCGATATCCATTACGCCTACGACGACCGGGAACTGAAAAAAGCCACCGCGGGCCTGAAGGGCTACACCTTGCAGCGCTACAAGGGCCTGGGCGAAATGAACCCGGAACAGCTTTGGGAAACCACCATGGACCCCGCCCACCGCAAGCTTATGCAGGTGACCATCGAGGACGCCGCCGAGGCCGATTCCCTGATCACCGTGCTCATGGGCGAAAAGGTGGAGCCCCGGCGGGAATACATCATCGAGCACGCGGAATTCAACAAGGCCGATCACTTTGACGAAAAAATCAAGAACGCCGCGCCCGCTGTACAGCAATAAATGGAGGGAGCGCGTATGACCGCAGAACGGGAACAGCAAAATGCCTTTCGTGTGCTCCTGGATACCTGGCTGGATCGCTTGGGCCGGATAATCGCCTGGGTCGGACTCGTTTTCTGGGCGGTTATTGCCGTTGCGGGCTTCGTCATGCTGTTCGGAGAAAGCACCCATGACAATTCCGCGGATTATTATATGCCCTTCGTTTGCTTTGGCCTTGCCGCGCTGAACGGCTGGGCGCTGCTTTCCATCCGCCGCCGCCATGCGCTTCTTTCGGATTTCCGGCGGTACTGCGCCGTTTTCGTCCGGGAACCGGGAAAATCCATTCCCGATTTAGCCGCCACTTTAGGCGTTTCCGAAGAAACCGTGACGCGGCAATTGGAGAAAATGTGCAGGCGGCGCTATTTCAACGGATATATCGACCACAGCCGCAGCTGCATGGTGTTCGCCGGGCGGCAGAACGAAGCGGCGCCCGATGTGGTGTATTGCTCCGGCTGCGGGGCGCGGAACCTGGTCAGCCAAACGGGCGATGCATGCCGCTACTGCGGCGCGCCGCTGAAAAAATCGTAAGAATAATTTTACCTGATTCTGGAATCAGAGCGGAGGAAAATCCATATGCCCAAAAAACCGCCGGAACCGGCAGTAGCCCCGGATATTATTCAAACGCCCCTGGAGGACGTGCTGCATCAGAGCATGATGCCCTACGCGGAATACGTCATTCTGGAGCGCGCCATCCCCCGGGTGGAGGACGGCCTGAAGCCCGTGCAGCGGCGCATTCTGTTCACCATGCACGAACTGGGCCTGACGCCGGATAAGCCCCACCGCAAGTGCGCCCGCATCGTGGGCGACTGCTTAGGTAAGTATCATCCCCACGGGGACACCAGCGTGTACGACGCCCTGACCCGCATGGCCCAGCCTTACTCTTTGCGGGGCGTGATGGTGGACGGCCACGGCAACTTCGGCTCCATCGACGGCGACAGCGCCGCCGCCATGCGATACACCGAAGCCCGCATGGCCCCTCTGGCCCTGCAAATGCTGCGGGACATCGAAAAGGACACCGTGCCCTTCCGCCTGAATTTTGACGATACCTTAAAGGAACCCGACCTGTTGCCCGCCCGTTTCCCGAATCTGCTGGTAAACGGCGCGTCCGGCATCGCCGTGGGCCTGGCCACCAACATTCCGCCCCACAACCTGCGGGAAGTGACGGAAGCGGTGTGCATGCAGATCGACGACGAAAACGTTTCCCTGGACGAAATCATGAAGGTTCTGCCCGGGCCCGATTTCCCCACCGGCGGCATCCTGCTGGATACGCCGGAGCTTCGCGCCGCCTATGAAACGGGGCGCGGCAAGCTGACCCTGCGGGCCAGGGTGACCATGGAGCCCGGCCCCTCCGGGCGCACCCTGATCGTGATTCACGAAATCCCCTACGGCGTGGCGAAGGCCGCCATGCTGGAAAAGATTCTGAAGCTGTCGGAAGAAAAAAAGTCCCAGCTGGGGCTGATTCACGATATCCGGGACGAAAGCGACCGCACCGGCATGCGCGCGGTGATCGAGCTTAAAAAAGAAGCCAATCCACAGAAGGTGCTGGCCGCGCTGTATAAGTACAGCGATTTGCAGGTGACCTTCGGCGTGAATATGGTGGCCGTGGCGGCGGGCAAGCCGGTGCTGATGGGCCTGAAAACGGTGATCGGCCACTTCATCCGCCACCAGAAAGAGGTCGTCACCCGCCGCACCCGGTACGAGCTGGATCAGGCCAAGGCCCGCGCCCATATTTTGGAGGGCCTCATCATCGCGGTGGACAACCTGGACGAGGTCATCGCCCTGATTCGCGCCAGCAAAAACGGCAAGGAAGCCAAGCAGCGGTTAATGGATCGCTTCGGCTTTACGGACGTGCAGGCCCAGGCCATTCTGGACCTGCGTCTGCAGCGCCTGACCGGCCTGGAAATCGAAGCGCTCCGCAAGGAATACGCCGATATCCTGAAATTGATCGACACCCTGGAGGGCATCCTGAAAAGCGAAAAGAAGCTGATGGCCCTCATCAAGAAGGAGCTGCGGGAAATTTCCGCCCAGTTCGGCGACGACCGCCGCACCCAGATCGTGCGGGAAGAGCCGGAAGAAGCCCTGCCCGAGGTGGAGGAAGGCCCCCTGCCGGAGGAAGCCGTGGTGTTCCTCACCCGGGGCGGCCAGCTGCGCCGCGTAGCGCCCCGGATTTATGAAAAGCTGGATATGCCGGAAAAGGAAAGCGACCGGAACCGGTATCTTTTCCATACGCAGACCGACCATACCTTGTATTTCTTCACCAATCTGGGCAACTGTTATCCCCTGTCCGTGGGCGCGCTGACGGAAACCACCAAGCCCCGGGAGCGGGGCGGCAACCTGACCAGCGTGCTGGCGGGCCTGGAAAACGGGGAAGAATGTGTGTCCCTGCTGCTCATCACACCCGGCAGCCTGAACGCCATGGGCGATCTGCTGTTCTTTACCCGCCAGGGCCAGGTGAAGCGCACCAGCGCGGCGGATTACGACGTGAAGCGCTCCAAGTTCGCCGCCATCAATCTGAAGGACGGCGACGCCCTGCTGTCCGTTGTCCCCGCCGAGGAAGGGGCCGACCTGCTCATGATTACCCGGAAGGGCATGTGCATCCGCTTCGCCCTGGACGACGTGCCGGAAATGGGCCGCGTCAGCGCGGGCGTCAAGGGCATGAAGGTGGACGAGGACGACCAGGTGATTTTAGCCTGTCCCATCGCCGTGTCCGATCAGATCATGCTGTTCACGGAACGGGGCTACGGCAAGCGCCTCATGAGCGCCATGTTCGACGCCCAGGGCCGCGCCGGGAAGGGCGTCAAGTGCGTGTATTTCAATAAATCCGGCTCCACCGGCTCCTATGTGGCCGCCGCCGCCCG